>NZ_DASXJS010000194.1:0-10247 GCF_036497245.1 Actinomycetospora sp.
CATGGGTGGGGGTGGTTCGGTGTTCCGGTGGCCACAGCGGAGGGGAAACGCCCGGTCCCATCCCGAACCCGGAAGCTAAGCCCTCCAGCGCCGATGGTACTGCGACCGCCAGGTCGTGGGAGAGTAGGACACCGCCGGAACTCCCAACCACCCCCACTCATGTTGATGACATTTTTATAGCGTGAATGCGCGGTCCTCGGATCGCGTGAGACATCGGGGCAGGACCGCTTTGGTCCTGCCCCGTTTCGTCATGTCAGGAGGACGATCGGTGACCGTGGACCCGCATTCTGGGGAGCACGCCGATAAGGGGCGACCCGACCGAACGTCCTCGACGCGACAGGACGCCCGCCCCGAGGGCGGCTCCCGCGGTGGTGAGTCCCGCGGAGGTCGGAACCAGGGGGCCGGCGGAACCCGGCGAAGCGACGACAACCGGGGGACGGGCGCCCGGGATGACCGTGGCGGGCGGCCCCGTGGCGGCGCGAACGACCGCGGCCGTGACGGTGCCCGGCGGGACGGTCCCACCGGCCGGGACCGCTCGACGGCCGGTGGGCCCACCACCGGACGGCCCGCGCGACGCGACGGGGACGACCGCGGCGAGGGTCGCGGTGGCTCCGGGGCGGGCAGCGGGCGCTTCGGCGGCGACCGCGGTCGCGACAGCGGCGCCTCCCGTGGTGGCGCCCCTCGAGACCGCGACGGACGCGGCGGGGCGGGTCGCGACGGCGCCCCCTCGCGCAGCGGCGGCCGTGACCAGCATTCGGGCGGGTCGGACGGCCCGCGCGGGCGTGACGGGCGCGGCGACGACGCCCGGACCCGTGGAGACCGCCCCCGGGGCCAGGACGACCGTGCCGGCGCTGCCCCTCGCAGCCAGGGCGACCGCAGCGGTGGCGGGCAGGGTGATCGCGCCGGTGGCGGCCCTCGCGGCCAGGGCGACCGCAGTGGTGGCGGCCCTCGCGGCCAGGGCGATCGCGCCGGTCGCCAGGACGACCGACCTCGTGGCCGGGACGACCGGCCTCGCGCCCGTGACGACGACCGTGCCCGAGCCCCGCAGCGTCGGGACGACGGGCCTCGGGGCGAGCGCCGCGACGCGCCCGGCGGGGACCGTCGTGGCGCCACCGGGAACGACCGACGCGGCGGTGGCCGCGACGACCGCCAGGGCGGATACCGCGGCGACCGCCGCAACGACGGGCCGGGGCAGAGCCGCGGTCCGCGTCCGTCGTCGGACCGGCGGGACGAGCGCAGTGGCGCGCCCGCGGGGCGTCGCGACGACCGGCCCGGTCGTGGGCGGGACGACCGCTCCCAGGGGCGGGCCGACCGTGGCCGTCCCGGGGGCAGCGACGACCGGCGCGCTGACCGGCCGGACCGGCGCACCCGGGCCGAGGAGCGTCCGCGTCGTCACCAGGACGCCGAGGCCCGTCCCGTCGAGCCGGCGCTCCCGGACGAGGTGACTCCGGAGCTGCTCGACCAGGAGGTCCGTCGCGACCTCCGAGGACTGCCCAAGGATCTCGCCGAGATCGTGGCGCGGCATCTCGTCGCCGCGGGCGAGCTGCTCGAGGACGATCCCGAGGCCGCTCTCGCCCACGCGCGGTTCGCGCGGCACGGCGCCTCGCGGATCGCCGTCGTGCGGGAGGCCTGTGGGCTCGCGGCGTACCACGCCGGCCAGTGGGCGGAGGCTCTCTCCGAGCTGCGGGCGAGTAGGCGGATGGGCGGTGCCCCGCACGTGCCGGTGATGGCGGACGCGGAGCGTGCCCTCGGACGCCCGGAACGCGCGCTGGAGATCGCCCGGAGCCCCGAGTCGGCGGAACTCCCGCGCGACGAGGCGATGGAGCTGCTGATCGTGACGTCCGGGGCGCGACGCGATCTCGGCGAGTACGCCGCGGCCGTGGTCGGGCTGCAGATCCCGGAGCTCGACGTCCGCCGCGAGGACCCTTGGACGCCGCGCCTGTTCTACGCCTACGGCGAGGCCCTGGTGTCGGCCGGCCGTCGCGACGACGCGGTGCGGGCGTTCCTGGACGCCGCGCAGACCGACACGGACGGCGAGACCGACGCGGAGGAGCGGGCCGCGCTCGTCGCGGCGGGCGTCGACACGGCCCCCGGCGAGCTCGACGAGGAGCTCACCGACGACGGTGATGTGACCGCGGACGAGCAGGCCGCGGCCGAGGAGATCGCGGAGGCCGAGAAGGTCGCCGAGCCGGACGCGTCGGTGGCCGACGACGGAAGCGCCGACCGCAGCACTGACGACGACGCCGTCGCGGCCGAGGAGACGTCGGCGGACCACGCCCGATGACGCGGCACGACGCGCTGCTGGTCGACCTCGACGGCACCGTGTACGCCGGGCCGGACGCGGTCCCCGGCGCCGTCGAGGCGCTCGAGGCGGCGAGGAAGCGCGGGCTCACCGTCTCCTACGTCACGAACAACGCGTCGCGGGCGCCGGGTGCGGTGAGCGAGCACCTCGCCCGGCTGGGGCTGACCCTCACCGAGGACGACGTCGTGACCAGCGCCCAGGCCGGCGCGGCCGTGCTCGCCCAGCAGTGCGGTCCCGGCACGAAGGTGCTGGTCGTGGGCACCGAGGCGCTCGCCGACGAGATCCGCGGCGTCGGCCTCGAGCCGGTCCGATCGGTCGACGACGGGCCCGCCGCCGTCGTCCAGGGCCATTCCCCCGACACCGGGTGGCGCGACCTCGCGGAGGCCGCGCTGGCACTCGGGCGCGGGGCGACGTGGGTGGCGTGCAATGTCGACCCGACGCTGCCGAGCGACCGCGGCCTCCTGCCCGGCAACGGGTCCATGGTCGCGGCGCTGCGCAGCGCCAGCCGTCGTGACCCGCAGGTCGCGGGCAAGCCGGCCGCGCCGCTGCTGCGTCAGGCGATCGACCGGGCCGGGGCCACGACGCCGCTGGTGGTCGGGGACCGCCTCGACACCGACATCGCGGGTGGTCACGCGGTCGAGGCCGAGACGCTGCTGGTGCTCACCGGGGTCTCCACCGCCGCCGACGTCCTCACGGCATCCGAGGACCAGCGCCCGACCTATCTCGCGGCCGACCTCGGGGCCCTCGCGGACCTGGAGTCCACCCGCGTCGACGTCGACCACGCGTGGCAGGTCGCCCTCGACGGCACGACCCTCGGGCTCACCGCACCCGACGACGCCCCCGACGACGCCACCGACCGGCCGGCACAGCTCGCGGCGCTGCGGGCGCTCTGCCGGGCGTGGTGGTCGGCGGGCGCCGCGGGGGACCCGACGATCACGGCAGGCGACCGGACCGCGGACGCCGTCGTCACCGCGCTCGCGCTGCCCCGCGCCGCGACCGGCTAGCGTGGGGTCCGTGGATCACGACCTCGCCCCGGAGCCGGACCCGCTGACGCGTCTGCGCGCGGCCGCGGCAGCCGTCTCCGACCTGGACGTTCCGGGTGACGGGGCGCAGGACGATCCCGGCCTCGCCGGTCATGCCACCGAGGCGACGGCTCTCGACGCCGGGGCGCACGCCGACCGGTTCTCCGAGCTGCACGAGTCGCTCGTGGCCGTGCTCGCCGACGTCGACCGGGGCTGAGCCGGTGGCCCGCACGACGAGCCGCCGACTGCGTCTGGACGCCGAGCTGGTCCGGCGTGGCCTCGCCCGCTCCCGCGAGCACGCCGCGGCCCTGATCGCCGACGGGCGCGTCACGGTGGGTGGCACGGTGGCCCACAAGCCCGCGACGGCGGTGGAGACCGCGGCCGCCGTCGTCGTCACCCCCGAGCCCGACGGGACCATCGACGACTGGGCCAGCCGCGGCGCGCACAAGCTGCTCGGGGCGCTGGAGGCGTTCGGCGACGTCGTCGTCGAGGGCAGGCGGTGCCTGGACGCGGGGGCGTCGACCGGCGGGTTCACCGACGTGCTGCTGCGTGGCGGGGCCCGCGAGGTGGTGGCCGCCGACGTCGGGTACGGGCAGCTGGTGTGGTCGCTGCGCACCGACGACCGCGTGACCGTGCTCGACCGCACGAACGTGCGCACCCTCGGTCCGGACGCGATCGGTGGGCCGGTCGACCTGGTCGTCGCCGACCTCTCGTTCATCTCGCTGCGGCTGGTGCTCGAGGCGCTGGCCTCGTGCCTCGCCGAGGGCGGCGAGCTGCTGCCGATGGTGAAACCGCAGTTCGAGGTGGGGAAGGACCGCCTCGGACACGGCGGCGTGGTGCGTGACCCCGACCTGCGGGCCGAGGCCGTCGACACCGTCGTCGCGGCGGCCCGGGAGCGGGGTCTCGAGCTCGTGGACGTGACCGCCAGCCCGCTACCGGGGCCGTCGGGCAACGTGGAGTACTTCCTCCGGCTCCGGCGTGGGGCTCCTGCGACGCCCGAGGGCTCGGACAGCGATGCCGCGCGGGTCCGCCGCGCGGTGCAGGAAGGCCCCTCATGACAACGGGAGAGACCGTGACCCGGGACGCGCTCATCGTCGTCCACACCGGGCGGGAGGCCACCCGCAAGGTGGCCTCGACCGTCGCGTCGCGGCTGCACGCCGCCGGCTTCGCGATGCGGGTGATGCCCGACGAGTACTCCACCGACGCCGGGCTCTTCCTCGACCTGCCCGACGACGAGCGCCCGCAGCGCGTCGACCCCGACGACGACGCGGCGAACGGTGCCGAGATCGTCATCGTCCTCGGCGGGGACGGGACGTTGCTGCGCGCGGCCGAGCTCGCCCGCCAGGCCCGGGTCCCGCTGCTGGGGATCAACCTCGGGCACGTCGGGTTCCTCGCCGAGGCCGACCTCGACGACGTGGACGAGGTGCTCGACGCGGTGATCACCCGGTCCTACCAGGTCGAGGAACGGATGACGGTGGACGTCGTCGTCTCCTCCGACGGACAGGTGCTCGGGCGGACCTGGGCGCTCAACGAGGCGATCGTCGAGAAGACCAACTGGGCCAAGCTGCTCGACGTGGTCCTCGAGGTCGACCATCGGCCCGTGTCGGAGTTCGCCTGCGACGGCGTGCTGTGCGCGACCCCGACCGGGTCCACGGCGTACGCCTACTCGGCGGGCGGCCCGGTGGTCTGGCCCGAGGTCCAGGCCATGCTGCTCGTGCCGTCCAACGCCCACGCCCTGTTCGCGCGGCCCCTGGTGATCTCGCCGGACTCGCTGGTCGCCCTCGAGGTGTCCTCGCGCGGCGACGCCGGGGTGCTGGTCTGCGACGGCCGCCGGACGATGGACCTGCCCCCGGGCGCCCGGGTGGAGATGGTGCGCGGGACGGCGCCGGTCCTGCTGGTGCGGCTGCGCCGGCAGCCGTTCACCGACCGCCTGGTGCGCAAGTTCGAGCTGCCGGTGCAGGGCTGGCGGGGCGGGCACCCGGACTGAACGTCCGGAGGCCGCCCGCTCCGTTCATCGAGGTTCACCCACCGTTCGACCATGTGTTCGATTCCGATCGGCGTGTTCGGCCCCGGGTGTCGGATCCCGTCGTTACAGTGACGGCCGTGCTCTCCGAGCTGAGAATCCAGGGCCTCGGCGTGATCGAGGACGCGACCCTGGAGCTGCACCCGGGCCTCACTGCGGTGACCGGCGAGACCGGCGCCGGCAAGACCATGGTGATCACCGGGCTGCACCTCCTGGGCGGCGGCCGCGCGGATTCGTCGCGTGTGCGCCGCGGGGCGTCCCGCGCGATCGTCGAGGGGCGCTTCGTGCTGCCCGATGCGGGCTCGTCGACCTCCGATGGCGAGGACGACGACGACGGGCCGCGGGACGCCGCGGGAGTGGCCCGTGACGCGGGCGCGGCCCTCGACGACGACGGCTCGCTCATCGCCGCCCGCACCGTCTCCGCCGACGGGCGCTCGCGGGCGCACCTCGGCGGGCGGTCGGTGCCGCTCGCGGTCCTCTCCGACGTCTCCGACGCCTCGCTCGCCGTCCACGGCCAGCACGAGGCGCTGCGCCTGCTCCGCCCGGCCGAGCAGCGCGCGGTGCTCGACCGGTTCGCCGGCGTACCCGCCACCGAGGCCCTCGCGAGCTACCGGGACATCCGCGCGCGCTGGCGCACGGCGGTCGCGGAGCTCACCGAGCGCCGCGACCACACCCGGGAGATGGCCCGCGAGGCGGACCTGCTGCGCCACGGGCTCACCGAGATCGAGGCGCTCGACCCGCAGCCGGGAGAGGACGAGGCCCTCGTCGCCGAGGCCCGCAGGCTCGGCGACGTGGACGAGCTGCGCTCGACGGCCCTCACCGCGCTCGCCGCGGTCGCGGGCCCGCCCGACGGCACCGGCGACGAGCCGGACGCCACCGGGCTCGTCGGGGAGGCCCGACGCAGTCTCGCCGGCACCGAGGACCCGGGCCTGACGGCGCTCGAGCCCCGGCTGGCCGAGGCGTCCACGCTGCTCACCGACGTCGCCGCCGAGCTGTCGAGCTACCTCGACGGCCTCGAGGCCGACCCGGCGCGGCTCACGCAGGTCCTCGAGCGCCAGGCGGCCCTCAAGGGCCTCACCCGCAAGTACGCCGCCGACGTGAACGGGGTGCTCGCCTGGGCCGACACCGCCCGGTCGCGCCTGGAGACCCTCGACGTCTCCGACGAAGCCCTGGCCGCACTCGCCGCCGAGGTCGACCGGCTCGCCGTCGAGCTCGCCGAGCAGGCGGCCGCGCTCACCGCGGTGCGGACCGAGGCCGCCGAGCGGCTCGCGAGCGCGGTCACCGCCGAGCTCGACGGGCTCGCGATGGCCGCCGCCGCCGTGCAGGTGGTCGTCGGCCAGAAGGACGCCACCGCCACCGACCCCGCCGGGCTCGACGTGGCCGGGGCGGGCCGGGTCGTCGCGGGGCCCGACGGTGTGGACGACGTCGAGCTGCTGCTCGCCCCGCACGCGGGCGCGCCGCCGCTGCCGATCGCCAAGGGCGCCTCGGGCGGTGAGCTCTCCCGGGTGATGCTGGCGGTGGAGGTGGTGCTCGCGGGCGCCGACACCGTCCCGACGCTGGTGTTCGACGAGGTCGACGCCGGGGTCGGCGGGCACGCGGCGGTGGAGATCGGTCGGCGGCTGGCCCGGCTCGCCGAGACCCACCAGGTCGTGGTCGTCACCCACCTCGCCCAGGTCGCCGCGTACGCGGACCGGCAGCTCATGGTCGACAAGGGGGCCGCCAGCGAGGGCGTGACCCGCAGTTCGGTCCGCACCCTCGACGACTCGGAGCGGGTCGTCGAGCTCGCCCGGATGCTCGCCGGGACCGAGGAGACCGAGACCGGCCGGGCGCACGCCGAGGAACTCCTGGCCGCGGCGGCCGAGGACAAGCGCGGCAGCCCGCCGCCCACCCCGATCTCGAAGGGGGTCACCCAGGTCTCCCGCCGCGGCGGCCGGCGCTCCGGGCGCCGCGCCGGCTGACTCCGACACTCGGAGTAATCGTGGTGCCCGTGTGACGGATGTGGTGCCCGAGTCGGGTGAGGCGTGAGTGTTCCGTCGGCGTGGCGGCGCGGTCTGGGTGCCGTCGGCGGAGACGATCGGCTCATGCGATGGCCAGGTCGGGGAGCGCGGACGACAGAGGCGCCGCCCGGCGTCAGCGGCACGGCCCGGATGGGGCGTAGCGGGGCACGGAACAACGCCCCCGCCTACCTGCGACGGCTGGGACCGGGCGACGTCGCGGTGATCGACCAGGTCGACCTCGACCGCTCGACGGCGACCGCGCTGCTCGAGGCGGGCGTGGTCGGGGTCGTCAACGCCGCGCCGTCGATCTCGGGGCGCTACCCGAACCTCGGTCCGGAGATCCTCGTCGAGGCCGGGGTGGTGCTGGTCGATGACTGCGGGCCGAGCGTGTTCCGGGACCTGTCCGACGGTGCCACGGTGCGGCTGCACGACGGCGCGGTCCACGTCGGGGAGCGCGAGGTGCTGCGGGGGTTCGCCCAGGACCGCGACACCGTCGCCGAGCTCCTCGACGAGGCCCGCGGCGGGATGGCGGCCCAGCTCGAGGCGTTCTCCGGCAACACCAGCGAGTTCCTCGGCCGCGAGCGCGGGCTGCTCGTGGATGGCCTCGGTGTCCCGGCGATCGCCACGACGATGCGGGACCGCCACGTCGTCGTCGTGGCGGGTGGCGCCGGCACGCTCGCCGAGATCCGCTCGCTCGCGGGGTACCTGCGGGAGAACAAGCCGGTGCTCGTCGGCGTCGGGGAGGGCGCGGGCGCGCTGCGTGAGGCCGGGCACACCCCCACCGTCGTCCTCGGCACCGTCGCCGAGCTCGACCCCGCCCTCGCGCGCCGGGCCACCGACGTCGTCGTCCCCGCCGACAGCGACGGCCACATCGCGGGCCTCGCCCGGCTCCAGGACCTCGGCGTCGACCCGGTCGCGTTCGCCAGCTCGGCCAACCCGGAGGACATGGCGCTGCTGCTCGCGCACGCCCACGGCGCGGCCCTCGTCGTGGCCGTCGGGTTCGACGCGAGCCTCGGCGGCTTCCTCGACCGGGGCCGGTCCGGCTCGATCCCGTCGACGTTCCTCACCCGGCTGCGGCTGGGCCCGATCCTGGTCGACGCACCCGCCGCGCGAGCGCTGCACCGCACCCGGGGATCGGCGACCGTCCTCGCCCTGCTGCTGGCGTCGGTCCTGCTCGCCGCCGTGATCGTGGCGATCGCGCTCGGCGCGGGCCCTGCGGCCCTCCAGCTGCTCGAGAACGTCGGCCGGGCTCTCGGGGAATGGCTCTCCACCGTCTACCGGAGTGTCGTCGGATGAGGGCCTTCCGCTACCACGCGGTCGCGATCTGCGCGGTGCTGCTGGCGCTGGCGTTGGGCGTGGTGGTCGGGGCGTCGTCGCTGTCGCACCCGATGCTCGGCGCCGCCTCGTCGGACCAGGCCGACCTCGACGGGCAGGTCGGCACCCTCACCGCCGACCGCGACGCCGCCCGCACGCAGCAGGCACAGTCCAACCGGGTACTCGCCGCGGCGGCGCCCGGTCTGCTGTCCGGCCACCTCGCCGACCGCAGCGTCGTGCTCCTCGCGGCCCCCGACGCCGCGCCCGACGACCTCGACGCGGTGTCCGGCTTCGTGGCGGAGGCGGGCGGGCACGTGACCGGCCGGCTCGGCCTCACCGACGCCGCGCTCGCGCCCGACCGCGCCGACGCGCTGCGCACCCTCGTCACCCGCGTGCTGCCCGCCGGGGTCCAGCTGCCGAAGACCACCGACGCCGGCACGCTCACCGGGGCACTGCTCGGCTCCCTCGTCACCAGCGGGGGCGGGCCCGCGAGCAGCCCGGCCGAGGTCGGGACCGCCTTCACCGCGCTGGCCGACGGCGGGTTCCTCGCGCCCGGCGCCGCGCCCGGCCCGGCGCAGGTCGCGGTCGTCGTCGGCGGCGACGGACCCGGCTCGGCCCCGGACGCCGCCGGGCGTGCCGGCACACTCGCGAAGCTCGCCGGCGCCGTGCGCTCCGGGGGCGCGGGCACCGTCGTCGCCTCCCGCGCCGTCACCGGCGAGGTCGCCGCCGTCCGCGCCGACCCCGGTCTGGGCGGGGTGTCGACCGTCGACGGCGTCGGGACGACGGCGGGCCGGATCGCCACGGTCCTGGCCGCGGGCGAGCAGGCCCAGGGCCGGTCCGGCAGCTACGGCACCGCGCCGGGGGCCAAGGCCCTGCCGGGCGCGCAGGCGGCGGACAAGTCGGGGGCGCCGCCCGCCTGACCTCGTTCGGTGGGCGTGTGGGGGAGTCGGGCCTGGTCACACCGGGCCCGGTGTTACCGTGAGGTCCCGTGGACCGGTGCCCGAACGCCCGATACTCCCGGATCGACCCCCTTCGCACGGCGCTCGGCAGCCGCGCCGTGTCCGGAGGGATGTGAGGATGCAGCACTCGCGCACCACGAAGCACGTCTTCGTCACCGGCGGTGTCGCCTCGTCGCTGGGCAAGGGGTTGACCGCCTCGAGCCTGGGCCAGCTGCTCACCAGCCGTGGGCTGCGGGTGACGATGCAGAAGCTCGACCCGTACCTCAACGTGGATCCCGGGACGATGAACCCGTTCCAGCACGGTGAGGTCTTCGTGACCGAGGACGGCGCCGAGACCGATCTCGACATCGGGCACTACGAACGCTTCCTCGACACCAACCTGCGCGGGCACGCCAACGTGACGACCGGGCAGGTCTACAGCCAGGTCATCGCCAAGGAACGCCTCGGCGACTACCTCGGTGACACGGTTCAGGTGATCCCGCACATCACCAACGAGATCGTCGACCGCATCCGATCGATGGGCGGACCCGATGTCGATGTCGTCATCACCGAGATCGGGGGGACCGTCGGCGACATCGAGTCACTCCCGTTCCTCGAAGCGGCTCGGCAGGTGCGTCACCTCATCGGCCG
>NZ_DASXJS010000195.1:0-4286 GCF_036497245.1 Actinomycetospora sp.
CGGTGCCCGCGATCAACACCAGCCCCGTCGTGAGCCGCTCCGCATAGCCCGTTCGCCCGCGTTCTGAGCGAGGGGCCCCTTCGGTCGATACGGGCGCCGGGTGCGCGGGGTCATGCACCGGCGTCGTGCACCCGACGACGAAGGGCACACTGCGCATGCCCGAGGCCGCTCGAGGCTGCCCCTCGTGCTCGTGATCATGGAGCTGGGGACGGCGCCCCCTATTCGCGGCGACGACGAGCACACCACGCACCCCGGAGTGCGCTCCGGCGTGCGTGGTGTGCTCTTGATCATGCGAGAAGGGGCTGGGCGACGCGACCGGGGCCGGGCGGCGACGCAGCGACCCGGCGACGCGGACAAAGACCGCTCAGGCGAACGCGCGGTCCCCCGGGCCGATCGGGCGCGGCAGCACGGCCCGCCCGGTCAGCTTCTCGTCCACGCCCGCCGCCGCGGAGCGGCCCTCGGCGATCGCCCACACGATCAGCGACTGACCGCGGCCCGCATCGCCGGCGACGTACACGCCGGGCACCGAGGTCTCGTAGGACGCGTCGCGGCGGATGTTGCCGCGGTCGTCGCACTCCACGCCCAGCGTGTCGACGAGGCCCTCCTTCTGCGGGCCGAGGAAGCCCATCGCGAGGAAGACCAGGTCGGCCGGGACCTCCCGCGCGCTGCCCTCGACCGGCACGAACTTCCCGTCGACCCGCGCCACGTCGACGAGCTTCAGCGCCCGCAGTTCGCCGTCCGGACCACCCAGGAACTCCTCGGTGTTCACCGAGAACAGCCGCTCGCCGCCCTCCTCGTGGGCCGAGGACACCCGGAAGACCGCCGGGTAGGTCGGCCACGGGTTGGACGCGGGCCGCTCCGACGGCGGGATCGGCATGATCTCCAGCTGGGTGACCGACGCGGCCCCCTGCCGGTGCGCGGTCCCGACGCAGTCGGCGCCGGTGTCACCGCCGCCGATGACGACGACGTGCTTGCCCGCGGCGTCGATGTCCGAGCGCGCGTAGTCGCCCTGCTGCACCCGGTTCGACGGCGGCAGGTACTCCATCGCCTGGTGGACGCCGGTGTTCTCGCGGCCCGGGATCGGCAGGTCGCGCCAGGCGGTGGCCCCGACGGCGAGGACGACGGCGTCGAAGCGCGAGCGCAGGTCCTCCACCGACAGGTCGTTGGGCCCGCGGCCGCCGACCTCGACGCCGGCGAGGAAGTACGTGCCCTCGGCCGCCATCTGCTCGAGCCGGCGGTCGAGGCGCTTCTTCTCCATCTTGAACTCGGGGATGCCGTAGCGCAGCAGCCCGCCGATGCGGTCGGCCCGCTCGTACACCGTGACGTCGTGCCCGGCGCGGGTGAGCTGCTGGGCCGCCGCCAGACCCGACGGCCCGGACCCGATGACGGCGACCGAGAACCCGGTCTTCGCCTCGGGGGGCTGGGGGCGGACCCAGCCCTCCTCCCAGGCGCGGTCGATGATCTCGATCTCGACCTGCTTGATCGTGACCGGGTCGGAGTTGATCCCCAGCACGCACGCCGACTCGCACGGGGCCGGGCACAGCGTCCCGGTGAACTCCGGGAAGTTGTTCGTGGCGTGCAGGCGGTCGATCGCGACGGCCCAGTCGTCACGCCACACCAGGTCGTTCCACTCCGGGATCATGTTCCCCAGCGGGCAGCCCTGGTGGCAGAACGGGATACCGCAGTCCATGCAGCGCCCGGCCTGCTTCTTGAGCGTGGTCTCGCTCAACTCCTCGTACACCTCGTGCCAGTCGCGCAGGCGCAGGTCGACGGGACGGCGGCGCGGCAGCTCGCGGCCGGTGGTCAGGAATCCACGGGGGTCAGCCACGAGCGGCCTCCATGATCGCGTCGTTCACGTCCCGCCCGTCGCGCTCGGCGTCGGCGGTGGCTTCCAGGACCCGCTTGAAGTCCACCGGCATCACCTTGGTGAACCGCATGGTCGCGGCCTCCCAGTCGGTGAGCAGCCGGTGGGCCACGGCGGAGTCGGTCGCGGCGTAGTGCTTCTCCACCAGCGCGCGCAGTTCCTCGAGGTCGGTCTTGTCGGGCACCTCGAGCTCGACCATCTGGTGGTTCACCCGGTTCTCGGGCAGGTCGAGCACGTAGGCCACGCCACCGGACATGCCCGCCGCGAAGTTGCGCCCGATCGGGCCGAGGACCACCGCGCGCCCGCCGGTCATGTACTCGCAGCCGTGGTCACCGACGCCCTCGACGACCAGGTGGGCGCCGGAGTTGCGCACGCAAAAGCGCTCGCCGACCTTCCCGCGCAGGAAGATCTCGCCTGCGGTCGCGCCGTAGGCGATGACGTTGCCGGCGACGATGTTCTCCTCCGCGGTCAGTCGGGCCTCGGGGTGCGGGCGCACCGTGATGCGGCCGCCCGAGAGTCCCTTCCCGCAGAAGTCGTTGGTGTCGCCGATCAGGCGGAGCGTCACGCCGCGGGGCAGGAACGCGCCGAACGACTGGCCGCCCGAGCCGGTGAAGGTGACGTCGATGGTGTCGTCGGGCAGGCCGTCCCCACCCCAGCGCTTGGTCACCTCGGAGCCGAGCATGGTGCCGACGGTGCGGTTGACGTTGCGCACCGGCAGCTCCAGGTGCACCGGCGAGCCGTCCGCGAGGGCACCCTCGGCGAGCTGGATCAGCGTGTGGTCCAGCGCCTTCTCCAGCCCGTGGTCCTGGGTCCTCGACTGGTGCAGCGTCTGCCCCGCGAAGTTCTCGGGCATCTCCGGTCGGTACAGGATCGAGGAGAGGTCGAGTCCCTCGGCCTTCCAGTGCGACTCCGCGGCGCGGGTGTCGAGGATGTCGGTGTGCCCGATCGCCTCGTCGAGCGAGCGGAAGCCGAGGGCCGCGAGGTGCTCGCGCACCTCCTGGGCGATGAACTCCATGAACGCCACGACGTAGTCGGCCTTGCCGTCGAACTTCGCGCGCAGCGTCGGGTTCTGCGTCGCGACGCCGACCGGGCACGTGTCGAGGTGGCAGACCCGCATCATGATGCAGCCCGACACGACCAGCGGCGCCGTCGCGAAGCCGAACTCCTCCGCGCCGAGCAGCGCGGCGATCATGACGTCGCGGCCGGTCTTGAGCTGGCCGTCGGTCTGCACGACGATCCGGTCGCGCAGGCCGTTGAGGAGCAGGGTCTGCTGGGTCTCGGCCAGGCCGAGCTCCCACGGACCGCCGGCGTGCTTGATCGACGACAGCGGCGACGCACCCGTCCCGCCGTCGTGACCCGAGATCAGCACGACGTCGGCCTTCGCCTTCGACACGCCCGCGGCCACCGTCCCGACGCCCACCTGCGAGACCAGCTTGACGTGGATGCGCGCCACCGGGTTCGCGTTCTTGAGGTCGTGGATGAGCTGGGCGATGTCCTCGATCGAGTAGATGTCGTGGTGCGGCGGCGGGCTGATCAGGCCCACGCCCGGCGTCGAGAACCGGGTCTTCGCGATCCAGGGGTAGACCTTGTGGCCGGGCAGCTGCCCGCCCTCGCCGGGCTTGGCGCCCTGCGCGATCTTGATCTGGATGTCGTCGGAGTTGACCAGGTACTCGCTGGTGACGCCGAACCGGCCGGACGCCACCTGCTTGACCGCGGAGCGCCGCGAGTCGCCGTTGGCGTCCCGGGTGAAGCGGTTCGGGTCCTCGCCGCCCTCACCGGTGTTCGACCGCCCGCCGAGGCGGTTCATGGCGATCGCGAGCACCTCGTGCATCTCCTGCGAGATCGACCCGTAGGAGATGGCGCCGGTGTTGAAGCGCTTGACGATCTCCGAGACCGCCTCGACCTCCTCGATCGGCACCGCCTCGCGGTCGTGCTTGAACGCGAACAGCCCGCGCAGCGTCAGCAGCGCCGAGCTCTGCTCGTCGACGGCGCGCGTGTACTCCTTGAACGTGTCGTAGTTCTGCGTCCGCGTGGCGTGCTGCAGCTTGAACACGGTGTGCGGGTTGAACACGTGCAGCTCGCCCTCGCGGCGCCACTGGTACTCACCGCCGACCGCGAGCTCGCGGTGGTTCGCCCGGACGCCGTCGGCGGGCCAGGCCAGCCGGTGGCGGATCGCGACCTCCTCGGCGAGGACGTCGTAGCCCACCCCGCCCAGGCGCGAGGTGGTGCCCGCGAAGCAGTCGGCGATGACCTGCTCGCCCAGCCCGATCGCCTCGAAGATCTGCGCGCCGATGTAGGACGCGACCGTCGAGACGCCCATCTTGCTCATCACCTTGCGCACGCCCTTGGCCAGCGCCTCGACGACGTTGCGGGTGGCGGTGGGCACGCCGACGCCGGTGATGACGCCGCGGTCGATGAGGTC
>NZ_DASXJS010000196.1:0-57136 GCF_036497245.1 Actinomycetospora sp.
CAGGGCCTCGCCACGCTGGGCGTCCTCGACGCCACCGACCCCCACCGGCGCACCACCGACGTCGCGCGCTCGGCCGACGACCGCGCGACCAGCCAGGGCTGGCAGGACTCGGCCTGGGCCGTCAGCACCCAGATCGTGCTCGCCGTCGCCGCCGTCATGCGCTGCGAACCCGATGCCGCCCACGACCACGTCGAGGCGGCCCGGCACCGCGAGCTCCCCGGCCACCCGCAGCTCACCGCCGCCCTCGGGACCCTTGCCGGCGTCGTCGACCACGACCTCGGGGACCGCCTCGACGGCTGGCGCGGGATGCGGCTGGCCCGCCACCAGGCCGGGGCCCTCGACCTCGAGGACCGCCAGATCGCCTTCGCCGCCCTGTTCGAGCACGCCGCCGCCCTCGATCTCGAGCGGCATCGGGACGCCGCGGAGGTCCTGCGCTGGGCCGCGGCCCGGATCGGGGGCAGCGGCGAGGTCGCCCTCATGCACGCCCGTCAGGACTGGGCGTCCGGACACGGCCCGACGGCCCGGGCACACCTCACGCCCCTGCTCGAGGGCCGGGTGGGCGCCCTCCTGCCCGAGACGCCGCTGGATGCCGATCTGCTCGACGCCGAGATCGCCCTCACCCGCGGCGAACGCACCATTGCACGATCCCGCCTCGACCACGCCCTCGCCCGCGGTGCGGACCTCGACGCGCTGCGCCCGTTCGTCCTCGCCCCCGCCCCGGTCCGCCGGCTGCTCGCCGAGGGCGCGGGCGGGATCGGGGCGCCCCACGGGTTCGTCGACCGGGTCCTCGCCGTCGACCCGGGCGTGACCGGCGCGCCTCCGACCGCGCTCACCGACCGCGAGCGCGCCGTCCTGGCCCTGCTCCCGACCCAGCGCTCGATCCACGAGATCGCCGACGACCTCACCGTCTCGCCGAACACCGTGAAGACCCACCTGCGGGCGATCTACACCAAGCTCGGCGCCTCCAGCCGACGGGACGCGGTCGTCCGGGCCCGCCACGACCACCTGCTGCACGCCCGGTCGGCCGGTGATCTCACCCTCGGGGGATGAGGGCCGCCCGCGGCGCGGCGACGCACGCTGCGCACTCCGAACCCGTCGCCCGGAAGGGCAGGATGCACCGGTGAGCACCCCCGCCCGGCCGCGATCCCTGGAGACGTGGTGAGTCCTGAAGCGATCGCGCTGGGAGTGCTCAGCGCCGTGCGGGCGACGCCGCTCGCCATCGTCTACGCGTTCCTCGCCGGCCAGCAGCCGCGGCGCCTGCTCACGGCCTACGTCATCGCCGGCCTCGTGGTCAGCCTCGTCGTGGGCATCGCGATCGTGACGGTGCTCGGCGCGAGCACCCGGGCTCCGGCCTCGTCGACGACGCGCGACGTCGTCGACATCATCGTCGGGATCGGGGCGCTGTCCTACACCGCGGGCTTCTGGAGCGGCCGGATCGGCAACCGGCCGGAGGGGGAGCCCCGCCGTCGGATGCCGTTCGAGGACGGGAGGCTCGGCCGGCGGCTGCGCAGTCCGTCGTGGCCCCTCGCCGCCGGCCTCGGGGCGGTGACGAACCTCCCGGGCCTGTTCTACCTCGCCGGGCTCGTCGCCATCCTGGGCACGGACCCGACACCGGTGAACGGCGTCGTGCAGGTCGTGATCTACAACATCCTGCGCTTCGCCACCCCGTTCGCCGCGCTGGGCCTCGTGCTCGCGCGCCCCGACGCGACCCGCTCGGTCGTCGAGTCGTTGCAGGACTGGACCCGCCGGAACAGCAGGCTGCTGATCGTCCTGGTGTTCGGCGGGCTGGGCATCTACCTCACGGTCAAGGGGCTCGTCGGGCTCCTCGGTTGACCCCGGTGCCGTCAGTGCTCGTCGCGGTGGAGCCCGGCGAGCTCGGCGCGGGAACGGACGCCGAGCTTCGTGAAGATGCGGGTGAGGTGGTACTGCACGGTCTTCGGGGAGACGTGGAGCTCGGCCGCCGCGTCCTTGTTCGACAGTCCGCGCGCCACCAGGTCGACGACGGCCGTCTCCTGCGCGGTCAGGTCGGTCGCGCCGCGCTCCGGGCGGCTCTGGTGCACCCCGCCCGCACGTAGTTCCCGGTCGCACCGCGCGACGTAGCCGGCTGCGCCCAGGGCGAGGAAGAGCTCGCGGGCCGTGGTGAGCACGGTGTCGGCGTCGCGCCGCTGGGCGAGCCTGCGCAGGGACTGCCCGTAGGCGAAGTGCGCCCGGGCGCGGTCCCACCGCAACGGCGACGCCTCGAGCGCCGCGATCGACGACTCGAACGCGGTGCGGGCGGGCTCGAGGTCGCCGCGCGCGGTGTGCAGGCGTCCCCGGGCCCACGCGAGCCGCGCCAGCTCGGCGGAGTTGCCCTGCTCGTGGGCGCGGCTCTCGTGGCGGGTCAGGAACGCCTCCGCCTCGTCGAGGTGGCCCTCGAGGACGAGGGCGTTCGCGTACACGTCGCGCCACGGCCACCAGCCCGGCTGGGCGACCGCGGTGTGCTCCTGGGCGGTGAGCGGGCGCAGCGCCCGGACGACGGCGCCGTAGTCCGAGCGCACCTCGGCCATCGACGCGCGGGCCAGGCGGCGGGGGACCGCCATGAGCTCGTAGTCGTCGGCGCCGTTGTCGGCCTCGCGCAGCACCCGCTCGGCCCGCTCGGGGTCCCCGCGCAGGCCGTGGATCTGGGCCGCGGTCCAGCCGAGCAGCGGGGTGACGATGACGATCCCGGTCCGCTCGGCCCGGCGCAGACCCTGCGCGACGGCCCGCAGCGCCAGGTCCCAGTCCCCCGCGAGGAAGTGCGCCCGGGCCAACCACCCCGACGCCCACAGCGAGATCCGGGAGGAACCGCCCAACGTCGTCGTGGGGATGGCGCTCTCGAGCTCGGCCCGGGCCTCGTCGAGGTCCCCGACGACGAGGTGGAGCCACCCGTGCCCCATCGTCACCCGCTGAACCTGGGCCCCCTGCCGGATGTGCGCGGAGGCGGCGCGGTACTCCCCCAGCGCCTCCCCGGGGCGCCCGAGAGCGGCCGTGCCCAGGCCGCGCATGGCGAGGGCCTCGACGGCCGCCGGGTGGTCCGCGCCCACGAGCCCGGTGGCACGGTCGGCCCATTCGACCAGGGCGTGCCCGTCCCCCCGGAGCAGCGCGTGCAGGACCCGGCGCTGGCAGATCCAGGCGGCCGTGTCGGCGTCGGTCGCCGGGTCGCAGAGCTCCCAGGCGCGCGTCAGGGCCCGTTCCGCCTGCCCGGTACGGCCGAGCTGGATCGCCAGGTACCCGAGCACGGAGTTGCGGATCGCGGTGTCGAGCAGGTTCTCGACCGCCGGGATCATGGCCTCGGCCTCGAAGACCGCGCCCGCCCCGATCAGGGCGTCGACCGCCCGGATGAGCAGCAGCTCCCGGTCGTCCGGGCGATCGGTGAGCCTGCTCGCCTCCAGGAGCGCGTGGGCGGCGTCGGACCAGGCGCCGTCCGCCGCCTTGACCTGGGCCAGGTCGGCGAGCCGGGAGGCGAGGGCGGAGTCGGGGCCCGGCGTCGCGGCCGCGAGCAGCGCGAGCCGGCGATGGGGTTCGGCGACGGCCTCGGCCGCGCGGTGGCGGATGGCGGCGGCCTCGTACGGGCCCACCAGGTCGAGGACCGCGGCCCGGACCATCGGATCGCTCGGCCCGACCACCGGGAGCGACCGTCCGCCGAATCGGGTGACGAGGCCCCGGCCCGCCGCCTCGCTCAACGGGCGGAGGACCTCGTCGAGGCCTGCCGTGCGGGCGACCTCGTCGAGGCCGGCCGGTTCGGCGAAGCAGGCCACCGTCTCGACGAGGCGGCGCGCGTCGGTGCCGAGCGCGTCGCACTCGTCCTCCACCCGGACGGCGATCTCCTGCGGCGCGGGCAGCCGGAGGTCGGGCACGTCCCACATCTCGGCGGGCAGCTCCTCGAGGAGCGCGAGCACGTGGCGGGGGCTGCCCTGGGTGTGGCGCCGGAGCCGTTCGGTCAGCCAGGGCGGGAGGGGGCGGCCGCGGTCGGCGCAGAGCTCCTCGAGATCGCGGCCCGACAGCGGCCCGAGGGGCAGGACCGTGTCGGCCACCCGCCGCAGCAGCTCCGCGGCCGCCGACGGTCCGCGACCGGGGGTGGCCGCGAGCAGCACGACCACCGGGACCCGGCGGTGGTGCCGGACCAGCGTCGAGAGCGCCCGGAGCGACTCCACGTCGCACCAGTGGGCGTCGTCGACGACGATGCGCACCGGCTGCTCCCCGGCCCGCTCGGCGAGCCGGCGGGCCGCGGCGAAGGCGTCCTCGCCGGCCAGGTCCCCGACGTCGTCGCCGGTCAGCTGGGCGAGGACCGCGTGGGGGCAGGCCGCCTCCCACTCCACGCCCGCCGCGACGAGCACGCCCTCCGGCGCGGCACCCCGGGCCTCGGCGAGCAGGCGGGACTTCCCGATCCCGGCCTCTCCGGTCACCAGCACGGTCCCCCGGCCGCGCCCGACGACGTCGAGCACGGCGCGGCGGACCTCCTGACGCTCGTGGGGCCCGCCCGGGGCGCCGTCGAAGCGCCGCGGGTCGCCGAGCGGGCGGTCGTGCCCGCCGCCCGCGGCGGGTGATGACGCCGTCGTCATGGCCGTGACCGCCCCTCTCAGCCGAGATCGCCCCCGGCGACCGGCAGGACCGAGCCGGTGATGTACGACGCTTCCGGGGACGCCAGGAAGGCGATCGCGGCGGCCTGTTCGTCGAGGGTGCCGTAGCGCTTCATCAACGACGAGTCGACGGTCTGGTCGACGATGCCCTGATACCACTCCTGCTCCTGGTCCGAGGCCGGTCCCGGGCCGCGCGGAGTGCGTCGCTCGGGGGCGTCGGTGCCGCCGGGCGCGGTCGCCGTGACGCGGATGCCGTGCGGGGCGAGCTCGAGGGCGAGCGCCGAGGTGATCGCGTTGACCCCGCCCTTGGCCGCCGCGTAGGGCACGCGGTGCACGCCGCGGGTGGCCACCGAGGACACGTTGACGATCGTGCCCCGACCGCGCTCGATCATGTGCGGGGCCACGGCCCGGCAGGACCACAGGGTGGGCCACAACGACCGCTGGATCTCCGCCTGGATGTCCTCGGGCGGGTACTGGTCGTAGGGCTTCGCCCAGATGGTGCCCCCGACGGTGTGCACCGCGACGTCGATCCGGCCGAACTGTTCGAGCGCGGCCGTCACGACCGCCACCGCGCCCTCCCAGGTCTCCAGGTCGGCGAGGACCGCGATCGCGTCGCCCACGCCCGCCGAGCGGTCCTCGGCGAGGTCGGCGGCGACCTCCTTGACCGGGTCCGCACGGTCGGCGAGGACGACGAGCCCGCCCTCGGCGTGGATGCGCCGTGCGGTGATCTCCCCGATGCCCTGGCCCGCCCCGGTGATCACCACGACGTGGTCGGCGAACCGGCCGGGGGTGACGAACCGGGGGCGCTTCGCGGCGAGCTGGGTGTCCATGGCCCGGCGGGTCGTCGCCTTCGAGCGCTCGGCGTGCTCGGAGATCAGGCGGCGGGCCTCGTCGCGATCTCCGGACTCGACGGCGTCGACGATGTCGAGGTGGTCCTGCGCGCACCGCGGGTCGCACCACGTCGCGCGGCGCAGGGTCTCCTCCATGTGCCCCTTGACCCCGAGGTCCTGGTAGGCGTGCAGGAGGTGCTCGTTGCCGGTCAGCGTGAACAGGTGGTCGTGGAAGGCGGCGTTGGACTCGGTGTACCCCGCGGCGTCGGTGAAGCGCTCGTTCTCGACGTCGACGTAGGGCACCGTGGACTCCGCGAGCAGCCGGTACCCGGCGATCTGCCGGGACGTGATCCGGCCGACGGTGAGCTCCAGGGCGCCGAGCTCGAGGGCCCGGCGCGCGTCGAAGATCGCGTCGGAGACCTGGATCGACGGGTGCTGCTGGCCGATCTCGTAGCCGCCCGCGCTGACGACGCCCGGCGCGGCGGGCCGTTCGGGGGCCGACGGCGCCGCGGCGACCAGCGGTTCGATCGTGGTCGCGCCGAACACGTCCCGGCCGAGCATCCCGCGGGCATCGTCGGCGACGATCAGGTCGTCCTCGTCGGTTGGCTCGGGGTCCAGAAGGTCCGCACGCGCGGTTGCCCGCTCCGCGGCGGGCTCCCCCTGCTCGACCTGCTCGACCTGCTCGACCGAGGGCACGGCCGCGCCGCGCTCGGGCTCGGCGGCCTCGAGGTCCTGCGCGGCGTCCTGCTCGGAATCGGGCTTGGCGGCGAGGGCGAACTTCTCGTAGTAGAAGCCCGACGGCTCGAAGCCCCGCTCGGCGAAGTCCGAGCGCACGGCGTCGACCATCGGCGGTGGGCCGCAGAGGTAGACGGCCGCGTCGCCGTCGTGGAGGTGCACCGCCTCGGCGTGGGCGGTGACGTAGCCCTGCCTCTCGGCGGAGGTGCCCTCGTCGGCGACGGTGTGGACCCAGGTGAACGCGTCGAGCGCACTCTCCAGCGAGGCCAGCGTCTCGAGCCCGACGACGTCGTCGTCGGTGGTCGCCCCGTAGATCAGGTGCGTGGGGCGCGTGCTCCCGCTCGCCCGGAGCCGCCGCAGGATCGCGAGGATCGGGGCGAGCCCGGTCCCGCCGGCGAGCAGCAGCAGCGGTGCCTCGGACTCGCGCAGGAAGAAGCTGCCGTGGGGTCCGGTGAACGGCACGGAGTCGCCGACCGCGGCGTGGTTCTCCACCCAGTCCGACATCACCCCGCCGGGCGAGAGCTTGATCAGGAAGGTGAGTTGCTCGTCGTCGGGACCGCTCGAGAACGAGTAGGACCGGGTCTGATCGGTGCCGGGGACGGCGATGTTGACGTACTGCCCCGGGAGGAAGACCAGCTTCGGGCGGTCCGCGCAGTCGAGCGCCAGCGACATCGTCGTCGACGAGAGCCGCTCGATCCCCGCGACGGTCGCGGTGAACTTCCCGGCGCTGGTCTTCGCGACCGCCGACGTCGTCGGGATCTGCACGACCAGGTCGGTCTTCGGACGCATGCTGCAGGTCAGCACGTAGCCGGCGGCCTCCTCGTCGGGCGCCAGGGCGTCCTCGACGTAGTCGTCCATCTCGAATTCGCCGGACTCGAGGAACGACTTGCACGTCCCGCAGGCCCCGTCGCTGCAGTCCACCGGAATGTTGATCTTGGATCGGTAGGCCGCGTCCATCACCGTCTGGCCCTCGCGGCACCGCACGAAGCGGGTGACGCCGTCCTCGAAGGCCAGGGCCACGTCATGCGTCGTCGCATTCGCTGCACTCATCGCCGTCGCCTCAGAAGTGGTAGATGTCGACGACGTGGTGGATGTAGTCGTTCTTGAGCACCACCGTCTTGCGCCGGATCAACGGTGACGGACCCGAGAAGTCGATCGTGTAGAACGAGGTCCCGTAGTACGGGTCGACCGTCTTGTAGCGGAAGTACATCGTGTGCCAGTTGAAGCGCACGTCGACCAGGTCACCGCGCCGTTCGATCACCTCGACGTTCGAGATGTTGTGGCTGGTGCGCGGTTCGGGGATCGAGGTCGCGCTGGAACGCTCGGTGCGGATGCGGAAGACCCGGTCCTCGAGCCCGCCCTTGTTGCCGTAGTAGATCAGCGAGATCTCGCGCTGGGGGTCCTGGGTGAGCGTGTCGTGGTCGTCCCAGCACGGCATCCAGAAGACGACGTCGTCGGCGTAGCACTCGAGCCAGCGCTCGAACTCGCGGTCGTCGAGGTAGCGCGCCTCGCGGTAGAGGAACTGCTCGATCACGTTCTGGGTGATCAGGGCGTTGCCGGTGGCGCCGGTCGAGCCCGTCGCGGTGGTGCTCCCGGTCGTCGTCACGATCAGGCCTCCTTCTCGGCTGCGAGAGCACCGCGCATGACCTCGAGCCAGTAGCCGTGCTGGACCGGGTACAGGCCCTCGTCCTCGTTCTTCGTCCCGGAGGACACGACGCTGCCCATGCCCAGCGCGGACGCGACCTCGTCCGGCCCGTCGATCCAGTGCTCCACCCCGCGGCTCATGTCGTTCCACGGCGCGGTGGTCCCGGGGAAGGCGAGCTGGCAGGCGCGGAACTCCTCCAGGTCGTCGGGGGTGGCCATGCCCGAGGCGTTGAAGAAGTCCTCGTACTGGCGGATGCGGTTCGCCCGCGCCGTGTCGCTCTCGCCCTTCGGGGCGATGCAGTAGATCGTGACCTCGGTCTGGTTCGGCGCGATCGGGCGGTAGTGCCGGATCTGCGTCGAGAACTGGTCCATCAGGTAGACGTTCGGGTAGAGGCACAGGTTCCGGGAGCCGCGGACCATGAAGTCGCCCTTGGCGTCGCCGAACTGCTCCTTGAGCGAGTCCAGCTCGCTGAACAGCGGCTGGTCCTCCGGGTTCGCCTTCCAGGTCCACAGGCAGAGGTGACCGTGCGGGAAGGACCAGTAGCCGCCGCCCGACTTCCCCCAGCCGCCCGCGTCGAGCGCCTTCGTCTCGTTCTTCGACTCGCCGCTCTCGCGGCGCGACGTCGTCGCAGCGTAGTTCCAGTGCAGGGCGGTGACGTGGTAGCCGTCGGCGCCGTTCTCGGCCTGCACCTTCCAGTTGCCGTCGAAGGTGTAGGTCGACGCGCCGCGCAGCACCTCGAGGCCCTCGGGCGACTGGTCGACCATCATGTCGATCAGTTCCGTGGTGTCGGCGAGGTGCTCGGTCAGGGGCACGACGTCGGGGTTGACGCTGCCGAACAGGAACCCGCGGTAGCTCTCGAACGCCGGCACCCTGGTCAGGTCGTGGGACCCGTCGGTGTCGAAGTTCTCCGGGTAGCCCGCCCCCTCGGCGTCCTTGACCTTGAGCAGCGTGCCGTCGTTGCGGTAGGTCCACCCGTGGAACGGGCAGGTCAGCGTGGTGCGGTTGTCCCGCTTCTTGCGGCAGAGCATCGAGCCGCGGTGGGCGCAGGCGTTGATCAGACAGTGCAGCTGCCCGTCCTTGTCGCGGGTGATCACGACGGGCTGGCGGCCGATGTAGGTGGTGAAGTAGTCGCCCGGCTCGGCCACCTGGCTCTCGTGGGCCAGGTAGATCCAGTTGCCCTCGAAGATGTGCTTCATCTCGAGCTCGAAGATCTCTTCGTCGGTGAAGATCCGGCGGTTGGCCTTCACCACACCGGACTCGCGATCGTCGACGACGGCGTCGTCGAGCACCTGCCCGACTCGGTCGAGGCTCTGCGTCATCGCACCCTCCCAGGTGGTGGTGTCCGGGCGGGCCGGACCAGGAAGTTCGTGCCTCGCACGGTCCTCGACGGTGGTCGGCGACACACCGGGCATGTGCCTAGTCCTGACCTGGGCCCCCTGCCACCTCCGCCACCACACGTCCGCAACCGGGTCACCGCGACCCGGTTGCACGAGAGCACTGTGCGACGTCGGGTCGCCGCGGTGACGGAGGGCATGTTCCGGCGGCCCGGATCGACGCGTTGACTCGGTGGCGAGCAGGCTGCCCGGAGCGGCCACATCCCGGAGTCAGGAGCAGCACGTGAGCGACGAGTCGTCCGATCCGTCCCGCCTCGAGCCGGTGGCGCCCGCGGCGATCGTCCGGACCGATGCGTCGATCACGGACCGGACCTGGGACGGCGCACCCGTTCCGGAGGGTTACACCGACATGATCGACGGGCTCCGCGAGCTCCTCGACCGCGTCGCCGCCGCGTCCCCGAGCGCGGACCTCGTGGCGAGCACGACCAAGACCGTGGCCGAGCTGAACGACCGGCTCGCCGAGTGCGAGGTCCCCGAGCCCGACCAGCTGTCAGGCCGGCTCATCACCGTGCCCGGCCGGGCACAGCTCGCCGTGCCCGCCCTGTACATCGACGAGCTCGGTGACGAGCACATGACCGGCCGGGTGACCTTCGGCAGGCACTTCCTGGGTAGCAACGGCGTCGTCCACGGCGGGGCGATCCCCCTGCTGTTCGACGACCTGCTCGGCCGGCTCGCCATCGTCGGCGACCGCCCCCGCTCGCGGACGGCCTCTCTCCACACCGACTACCGGTCGGTCGCGCCGATCGACCGCACGCTGCTCGTGGCGGCCCGTGTCGACCGCCAGGAGGGCCGCAAGATCTTCCTCCGCGGCACGCTCCACGACGGCGACCGGCTCTGCGCGGAGGCCGAGGGACTCTTCGTGGTCCTGCGCGAAGGGCAGCAGTGACGGCGGCTCAGCCCGGCACGCGGTCGAGGAAACCCAGCACACTGGTGACCCGGTCCTGCGCGTCCAGCGTCACCACGTCGAACCCCGCGACCGGGGCCGGGCCGTCGGCAGGCCCCAGCTCCCAGCGGAACCGGGCCTGGCGGTGGTGGCCGTCGACGTCGCCGAGCAGCCGGAACTCGAAGCCCGGGAACTGCTCGTGCACGCCGCCGATCAGCGCCGTGATCTGGTCGGGGCCCGTCACGTCGGCGAGCGGGTCGACGTAGCTGCCGTCCGCCGCCCACAGTGCCGCGACGCGGCCGTGCCTGCTCGCCGGGTCGGTCTCGTTCCACGCGGCGATGTAGCGCCGGGCCAGGTCGGTGAAGTCGCTCATCTCGTCCTCCTCGGTGATCGGATGCCGAGAAGCCTGACCGGCGCGAGGTAGCCGGGTCGATGACCTCCGAGGTCATGGATCCCGACGGCGGGCGCTCCTAGCGTCTGCGGGCATGACCACCACCGCGGCGTCGCCCGGCGAGCTGCTGCGCGGCTGGCGGACCCGTCGCAGGCGCAGCCAGATGGACCTCGCCCTCGACGTCGGGGTCTCGACGCGGCACCTCAGCTTCGTCGAGACCGGCCGCTCCCGGGCCAGCCGCGAGCTGCTGCTCGATCTGGCCGACCACCTCGAGGTGCCGCTGCGCGAGCGCAACACCCTGCTCCTCGCCGCGGGGTTCGCCCCGACCTACAGCGAGTCGAGGATGGACTCCGCCGACCTCGACGCCGTCCGCGAGGTGCTGGGCCACCTGCTGGCCGGGCACGAACCGTTCCCGGCGCTGGTCCTCGACCGCTGCGGCGACGTCGTCATGACCAACCGCGCCGTGGCGCCCCTGCTGGCCGGGCTCGACCCCGCCTGGGCCACGCCGCCGGTGAACGTCTACCGGCTCAGCCTGCACCCCGACGGGCTCGCCCCGCGCATCCGCAACCTCGAGCAGTGGTCGGGTCACCTGCTCCACCGGCTCGAGCGCCTCACCGACCTGACCGGTGACCCGCGGTTGGCCGCGCTGCTCACCGAGGTCCGCGGGTACGCACCGGCGGGTACGGCGGCGCCGCAGCGCTCCGAGCACGTCGTGCTCCCGCTGCACCTGGCCCATCCCGACGGCGAGCTGAACCTGTACTCGACGATCACCCATTTCGGCGCCGCCTGGGACGTGACGCTCGACGAGCTGTCGGTCGAGACGTTCGTGCCGGCGGACGCCGCCACGCGCGAGCGGCTCGCCCGGTGGACGCCCCCGGTCGAGGGGTGACGGCGACTGTCAGCTACGGCGCAACGACGACCTTGCCGAGGACGGTGCGGTCCTCCAGCGCGGCGACCGCCTCGCCCGCCCGCTCCAGGGGGTACGTGGCGCTCACCGGCGGGTCGAGGGCGCCCGATTCGAGCAACGGCACGATCCGGTCCCACTCCCGGCGCTGCGCACCCGGCCGCGGGATCGCGTAGGCGCCCCACCCGACGCCGCGGACGTCGACGTTGTTCAGCAGCAGGCGGTTCACCTTCACGCTCGGGATGTCCCCCGCGGTGAAGCCGAGGACCAGCAGCCGCCCGAGCGGCGCGAGGCAGCGCACCGAGTCGGTGAAGCGGTCACCACCGACCGGGTCGACCACCATGTCGACGCCCTCGCCGCCGGTCAGCTCCTTCACCGCGTCCTTGAAGCCGTCGAGGAGGACCGCCTCGTGCGAGCCGACCGAGCGGACGAACTCGGCCTTCTCGGGAGTCGAGACCACCGAGATCACGCGGGCGCCGAGCGCCGCGGCGAGCTGGATCGTCGCGGTACCGACGCCCCCGGCGGCGCCCTGCACCAGCACCGTCTCGCCGGATTCGAGACGCCCGCGCAGACCCAGCGCGAACGACATCGTCAGGTAGTTCATCGGCAGGCACGCACCGGCCGCGAACGACACGGCGTCGGGCAGCGGGAAGACGTTCTGCGCCGGCACCGTCACCACCTCGGCGAAGGCGCCGATCGTGCTCGTCGCCGCGACCCGGTCGCCGGGTGAGAAGCCGCTGCCGGGCTCGGCCCGGCGCACCGTGCCCGCGAGCTCTCCGCCCAGGACGAACGGCCGGTCCGGCTTGTACTGGTAGCGGTCGTGGCTCAGCAGCAGGTCGGGGAAGTTGACGCCCGCGGCGGCCACGTCGATGAGCACCTCGCCCTCGGCCGGTACGGGCTCGGGCACCTCGGCGGTCTCGAGGGCGGCCGGGCCGTCGGTGGTCACCACTCGTACTGCGCGCACGTGCGCCTCCGGTGTCGGTCGTCGTCTGTCGGGTCACGGCTCAGGGTCGGATGAACGGGTAGCGCGGGTTCGCGACGGCGAGCCGCGCGAGCGTCCCGGACCGTACGGCGGTCCGCACCTCGGGCCGATCGGGGTCGAGGGTGCCGCGACGCAGCGCCGCGGCCAGCTCCGCGTCGTCGGCGCACCCCACGACGTCGAGGCTCGCCCGGTGGCGCGGGTCGGGGGCAGCGCCGAGCTCGCGGCGGGCCACGCCGAGCGCGGTGCGGGCCACCCGGGAGAGGTAGCGGGATCGGTCGTCACCGGGGACCAGCTCGTCGGACAGGAAGCCCACGACGGCACCGAGGAGCTCGTCGACGGTCGGGCGCTCCGCCGCGGGGTCGGCGACGGCGACGGCGCGAGGGTCGGCGAACCCCTCGAGATCGGCCTCGTCGACCCAGCCCAGCGCGAGCAGCGCGTCGTACTCGGCCTCCACGGCCCGGCGGCCGAGCGTGGCCATCTCCACCGACTGCTCCGACCCGCCGAGGTGGCGTTCGGCCTGCATCCGGCAGATCACCGCCCAGTGCACGCACCCGTAGATCTCCCACCAGCGCACGGCGTCGGGGTCCGGCGCCTCGCCCGCCACCTCGGCGTAGCCCGCGAGCAGCTCGTCCCGGGTGCCGAAGCCCCCGACCTCCGGTGCGGCACCGAAGCGCCACGCCCGCACGCACACCCAGCCGAGGTCCTCGCGGGGGTCGCCGAGATGGGCCAGCTCCCAGTCGAGGACCGCGGCGAGCCCGTCGGGAGCGACGAGCAGGTTCCCGTGGCGGAAGTCGCCGTGGACGAGCGCGGGACCTGCCGCGGGCGGGCGGTGCGCCTCCAGCCACCGCAGCACGGCCTCGACGCTGGGCCGGGCCTGGCCGAACCCGTCGTGCTGGGTCCGCAGCGCCGCGAGCGGGTCTCCGAGCTCTTCCAGCGCGGGCACCTCGGCCGGGTCCACGGCGTGGATGCCGGCGAGCACCCGGCCCAGCTCGCGGGCGAGCCCCGCCCGGGCCGGGGCCCAGCGCTCGTCGCGCAGCACGCGCGTCGGGAGGCTCTCCCCCGCGACCCACGCGACGACGAGGTACGGCGAGCCGACCGCGTCGGTCCCGTCGCCGGTGGCCACGAGCGCGGGTACCGGAACCCCGGCCCGCGCCGCGGCGCGCAGGCACTCCGCCTCGCGGACCATCTCGACCGGACGCGGGACACCGGGCGGGTCGCGGCGCAGCACGAGCGGGCGGCCGTCCACCGCGAAGGCCCAGGTCTCCCGGCTCGCGCCCGCCGAGAGCCGCCGCAGCCCCGAGACCGGGCCGGCGCCGAGCACCTCGGCCAGCCCGGCGGCGAGGTCGTCCGGCGCGCTCATCGGCGGTGGCCCACGGCGTCGAGGGCGATCGCCCGGTGCCGGGCCACGATCTCGTCGGCATCGAGCGCGCCGCCGGGCCGGTACCAGGTGGCGACGCTCGTGGCGGCCGCCGTGACGAACCGGGCGGCGTCGTCGGGGTGCTCGGTGGCGAAGGCCCCACGGCGCACCCCGTCTCGCACCACGCGGTCGAACAGGCGCTGCTGCGCGTCGCGCTTCGCCACGATGAGGGCCCGCCCGGGCGGCTCGAGCGCCCGCAGCTCGCTGTTGCCGATGAGGCTCTCCCGCTGGGACTCCATGTGCACCCGCACGTGCGCGGCGACGATCGCACCGAGGCGCTCGGCCGGGTCGGGACCGGCCAGGTCCAGCGCGTCCTCGGTGGCCCGGACGAGGACGTCGAGCCCGCGATCGCAGATGGTCACCAGCAGGCCCTGCTTGGAGTCGAAATGGTGGTAGAGGATCGCCGGGCTGGTGCCTGCCGCGGAGGCGATGTCGCGCACCGAGGCGCCGTGGTAACCGCTGCGCCCGATCACCTCGACGGCGGCGGCGAGCAGCGCGGCCGCGGTCGGCTCGTCGTCGGGCCGGACGAGGACCGAGGGCGCGGGACGCCCGGGACCCCGACGTGTCGACGGTGCAGCGCTCCCGGCACGAACCATGGCCCACAGCCTCGCCCACGCCGAACGCTCGTTCAAGACTCTCTTGACTCCCTGGGCTGCTGACTCCTAGCTTCGAATGAACGCTCGTTCGACGGCGACGGCGCCAGTGGAGGTTCCGGGGCATGACTGACGAGGGCACCGACGGGTTCCTGACCGCGCTCGACGCGTTCATCGCCGAGCAGATCGACCCGCTGGTCGAGCAGGACGACAACGTCCGCTTCTTCGACCACCGCCGCGAGTGGGCCCGCACCGACTTCGAGGGCGGCGGGCTGCCCCGGCCGGAGTGGGAGGAGCTGCTCGGCGAGGCCCGCCGCCGGGCCGACGCCGCGGGCTTCTACCGCTACTCGCTCCCGGAGGAGCTCGGCGGACAGCACGGGTCCGACGCCGCCATGGCCGCCATCCGCGAGCACCTGGCCCACCGGGGGCTGGGACTGCACAACGACCTGCAGACCGAGCACTCCGTCGTCGGGAACCTGGTGTTCGCCCACCTGCTGCACCTGTTCGGCACCCCCGAGCAGCGCGAGGAGCTGGTGGAGGGGGTGATCACCGGCGAGCGCGGGCTCGCGTTCGGGCTCACCGAGCCGGACCACGGCAGCGACGCGACCTGGATGGAGACCACCGCCCGGCGCGACGGCGACGACTGGGTCGTCACGGGCGCGAAGCGGTGGAGCACCGGGGTGCACCACGCGAGCCACGAGATGGTCTTCGCGCGGACCTCCGGCGACGCGGGGAACGCCCGGGGCATCACCGCATTCCTCGTCCCCACCGACGCGCCCGGGTTCGAGGTCCCCTTCTACTGGTGGACACTCAACATGCCCACCGACCACGGCGAGGTGCTGCTGCAGGACGTGCGCGTGCCGTCGTCGGCGATGTTCGGCGGCGAGGGCGAGGCCCTCGCGATCGCCCAGACGTTCGTGCACCAGAACCGCATCCGGCAGGCGGCGTCGAGCCTCGGCGCGGCGCAGTACTGCATCGACCGCGCGGTGGCGTACGCGACCGAGCGGCACACGTTCGGCCGGCCGCTGGCGAGCAGGCAGGCCATCCAGTGGCCGCTGGTGGAGCTGCACACCGAGGCCGCGATGCTGCGGGCGCTGATCCGCGAGACCGCGGCGGCGCTCGACGTGTGCCGGGACGAGGGCAGGCCCGAGGTGTCGATCGGCCACCAGGTCTCGATGGCCAACTACCGGGCCAACCGGCTGGTCTGCGACGCCGCCGACCGCGCCATGCAGGTGTTCGGCGGGCTGGGCTACTCGCGCCACGAACCGTTCGAGCACATCTACCGGCACCACCGCCGCTACCGCATCACCGAGGGGGCCGAGGAGGTCCAGATGCGCCGGGTGGCGGGGCAGCTCTTCTCGTTCCTGTAGCGCCAAATCCCGGAGCGCCACGGCGGGAAGGTGGGAGAACCACTCCCTTCCACTATGAACCTATAGCGCGTGACGGGGCTTGCGGCAAGACCCGGGTCGGAGCGCAGGATCACCGACCGTTCCTGGATTTGCCGACGGTTGCGGGGGTTTGTGCCGACTCAGGGGTACGACGACGAAGTACGTTCCGAGGCCCGCCACCTGGCCGGGCTCTACGCGCGGCTCGACGACGAGCGCGAGCGGGCGAAGGGCGAGTACGTCGCGGCGATGCGGGGGGACGAGGAGTCCCCCATGGAGCGGGACGTCCGGGTGCGCGCGACGGCGAAGCAGATGTCGCGGCTCGACGTCGCGGACAACGGGCTGTGCTTCGGACGGCTGGACACCGTCGACGGCGAGCACTCGTACATCGGCCGGATCGGGCTGCGCGACGAGGTGACCGACGAGCCGATCCTGCTCGACTGGCGGGCCCCGGCCTCGCGGGCCTTCTACATCGCGACCGGCGCGCACCCGGAGAACATGCGCAGGCGCCGCCAGTTCCACACGCGGGGACGGCGGCTGGTCGACTTCACCGACGAGGTCCTCGGCCGTCCCGCCGGCGGCGACGGGGGCGGGGAGGACACCGCGCTGCTCGCGGCGGTCAACGCCCCGCGCGGCGAGGGCATGCGCGACATCGTCGCGACGATCCAGTCCGAGCAGGACGAGATCATCCGGCTCGACCACCCGGGCGTCACCGTGATCGAGGGCGGCCCGGGCACCGGGAAGACCGTCGTGGCGCTGCATCGTGTGGCGTACCTGCTCTACACCCAGCGGGAGCGCATCGAACGCCACGGCGTCCTCGTGGTCGGGCCCAATCCGGCGTTCCTCGACCACATCGGTCGGGTGCTGCCGTCGCTGGGCGAGTCCGACGTCGTGTTCATGACGCCGGGCGACCTCGTGCCCGGCGTCCACGTCACCGCCGAGGACACCCCGGAGGCCACGCGACTCAAGGGCTCGCGGGCGATCCTGCCCGTGCTCGCCGCGGCGATCGCGGACCGCCAGCGGCTGCCGGAGTACCCGCTGGAGCTCCCGCTCAAGGACCTCACGGTGCTGATCGACCCCGACACCGCGCGGTGGGCCCAGGAGGAGGCGCGCGCGAGCGGGCGGGCGCACAACGAGGCCCGCGCGGTGTTCACCGAGATCATCACCTACGTGCTCACCGAGCGGGCGATCGGCCGGATCGGCCGGGGCTGGCTGACCCGGGACGACCGCGCGGCCTGGGAACGGATGCGCGGCGATCTGCTCGCCGAGCTGGCGAACAGCGAGCGGTTCATCGCCGTGATCGACGAGCTGTGGCCGGTCCTGACCCCGGAGACGCTGCTGTCCTCGCTGTACTCGTCCCCCGAGCAGCTGGAGGCGGCGGGCGCGGACCCGGCGCTGTGGCGCGCGGACGGCGACGCGTGGACGGTGCCGGACGTGACGCTGCTCGACGAGCTGGTCGACCTCCTGGGTCGCGACCCGGCCGCGGAGAAGGCGGACGAGGGCGCCCGGCAGGACCAGCGGACCGAGGCCGAGTTCGCCGAGGCCGTCGTGGACATGCTGTCCTTCGACCGCGAGGAGCTGGACGAGGACCTCGGGGTCCAGGTCAACGACCTGCTCCACGCCGAAGGCCTGGCCGAGCGCTTCTCCGAGCGCGACACCCGCGGGCTCGTCGAGCGCGCGACCTCCGACCGGGACTGGACCTACCGCCACGTCGTCGTCGACGAGGCCCAGGAGCTGTCCGAGATGGACTGGCGGGTGCTGATGCGGCGCTGCCCGGGCCGGTCGTTCACCGTCGTCGGCGACCTCGCCCAACGCCGGTCGCCGGCGGGCGCGACGTCGTGGGCGGCGATGCTGGAGCCCTATGTCCCCGGCCGCTGGGAGTACCGGTCGTTGACGGTCAACTACCGCACGCCGGCGGAGATCATGGCCGTCGCGGCGGCCCTGCTCGCGGAGTTCGCCCCCGACGTCGTGCCGCCGGAGTCGGTGCGCGCGAGCGGCGTCGCGCCGTGGTCGTGCCGGGTCACCGACGACGGGCTGACCGCCGCCGTCGAGGAGTTCGTGCGCGACGAGGCGGGCCGCGAGGGCACCAGCGTGGTCATCGGGCCGGCGGGCACGCCGGGCGCGGTGCCGCCGTCGGCGACGAAGGGCCTGGAGTTCGACGCCGTCCTGGTCGTGGACCCGGACCGCATCCTCGCCGACGGGGTGCACGGCGCGGCCGACCTCTACGTCGCGCTCACCCGCGCCACGCAGCGCCTCGGCGTCGTGCACCGGGGCGCCCTGCCCGGTGCGCTCCGCGCCGGGGGGCACTTTTCCACCTCCTAGCACGGGTTGGTGCTCACAGGGCGGGGTCACGTGCACCATGGCGGGCGTGACCGCAGGCATGCAGCGCACGGACCTGGTCCTGCGCCTGCCCAGCGCCGGTCCGGAGCCGGTCCCGCTGGACCGTGCGCTGGACGCCGTCGTCGGCTACGCCCGCGGCCTGCGCTCGCTGCGCTTCCGGTCCCCCGGCACGCCCGAGGGCCGGTGGGTGCAGGTGCCCGCGTTCGGGTGGGCCCGCTTCGACGCCCGTCCGGCGAGCGCGGGTCTGGACGCCGACGTCCTGCTCGCCGAGGGCCTGCACGGGCGCCTCGACGAGGCCGGGTGGCAGGACGTCCACGACGCCCTCGACCGGGTGGCGCCGCTCGTCGAGGCGCTGGTGGCCCGGGCCGAGGAGCGGCCGTTCTGGACCCTGCCCGACGACGAGCTCTCGGTGCTCGCCGAGCCCGGCACGGCGGGCGCGCTGCTGCGGCGCATCGGCCAGGACGCCGGGGCGCACTCCGGGCACGTCCTCGCCGCCCTGCACCACCGCCACCCCGGCCTCGTCCCGCACCTCACCCGGACGACCCGCCGCGCGCTGCTGCCCCACCTCGAGGAGGGCGACAGCGGCGTCGAGGCCGTGATCGGCCGCGAGCTGCGCGCGAACGCCGACGCGTTCGCGGAGCTGGAACGGGCCGCGGCCGCCGCGACCGGCGACGCCCACCCGACCCGCCTGCGGCTGCACGACATCCTGCTCTGGCTCACGACCACCCTGCGCCTGGCCCACGCCGAGGCCGCCGGGCGAGGAGACGCCCGGTGAGAGCGCTGTTCGCGACGGCGCCCGGCCACGGCCTCACGCTGCCGCTGGTGCCGCTGATGTGGGCTGCGCGGGCGGCCGGGCACGAGGTGCTGCTGGCGACCACGTCCGAGATGGTCGCCGTCGGGTCGGCGGCCGGGCTCCCGGTGTTCGACGTGTTCCCGCAGCGCGACGTGTGGGGCGACCTGATGGCGCGGGTGATGTCGGGCGGCGAGCCCGACGAGGACCTCCCCGAGGAGTACCGGCTCGCCGCGGATACGGGCAATCCGTTCGGGCTCTTCACGGTGACGATGACCGAGGGGACCGTCGAGGCAGGCCGCGCCTTCGGCCCCGACCTGGTCGTGCACACCTCCGACCACGCCGCGGGCATGCTGGCCGCGACCGCGCTCGACGTCCCCGCCCTCGAGGTGGGCAACCGGGTGTCGTGGTCGGTGCGCGACGCCGACTGGCGCGCCGGGCACCACGTCTTCGGCGAGGACGAGATCAGCGACCGCGTGCGGGACCGGCTGGGCATCGGCAGGGCGAAGCCGGGACCGGTCGCCCGGATCGATCCCCGCCCGCCCAGCATGGGCGGGATGGCGGCCGGGCTGGAACAGCTCGACGAGCGCGACGGGGCGCCCTGGTGGCCGATGCGGTTCGTCCCCTACAACGGCGGAGGCGCCGTCCCGGACTGGGCGCTGCACCGCCCCGCACGACCCCGGATCGCGGTCACGCTGGGCACCGTCGTCCCGGTGATGAGCGGGGTCACCAACCTCACCGTCGTCATCGAGGCCCTCGGCGGCATGGACGTCGAGGTGGTCCTCGCCGCCGGGACCACCGACCTCACCGACCTCGGCGAGCTCCCGGCCAACGTCCGGTCGGTCGGGTACCTGCCGCTCGCGTCGTTCCTGCCGACCTGCGCGGCGATCGTGCACCACGGCGGCTCCGGCACCACGGCGGCACCGCTGTTCTACGGCGTCCCCCAGCTCGTGCTGCCGGCCTTCGCGGACAACCCGCTCGCCGCGGCGCGGGTCGTCGAGCGCGGTGTGGGGCTCTCCGACGACCCGGCGACCGTCGACGCCGCCACCGTCCTCCGCCTGGTCGAGCGGCTGCTCACCGAGGACACGTTCCGCACCGCCGCCGCGGAGGTCCGCGCCGAGATGGCCCGCCAGCCGAGCCCCGCCGCCGTCGTGGACCGGGCGGCCGCGGCGCTGCTCGAGGTGCCGTCCCCGCGGTAGAGCTCCCGACTCCACGACCGGGCCGGTGCCGCCTCACGCCGACGGGCGCCACTCCGTAGCCTCCGGCGTGGCGCCGGATCTCCGACGTCGACGCTCCGGGAGCGCCCCCTTCAGGAAGGACCCTGCCCTCATGGACATCAACGGCTCCGTCGCCCTCGTCACGGGCGGCGCCTCGGGTCTCGGCCTGGCCACCACCGAGAAGCTGGTGGACGTGGGCGCGAAGGTGCTGATCGTCGACCTCCCCAGCTCGCCGGGCGAGTCGGTCGCGGCCAAGTTCGGCGACGCGGTGCGCTTCGTCCCCACCGACGTCACCGACGAGGCCCAGGTCATCACGGCCCTCGACGCCGCGGCCGAGCTCGGCACGCTGCGCGTCGCGGTGAACTGCGCGGGCATCGGCAACGCCCACAAGACCGTCGGCAAGGAGGGCCCGTTCCCGCTGCCGGACTTCACCAAGGTCGTCACGGTCAACCTGGTCGGCACGTTCAACGTGATCCGGCTGGCCGCCGAGCGGATCGCGAAGACCGAGCTCGTCGACGGTGAGCGCGGCGTCATCATCAACACCGCCTCGGTCGCGGCGTTCGAGGGCCAGATCGGGCAGGCCGCCTACTCGGCGTCCAAGGGCGGCATCGTCGGGATGACGCTGCCGATCGCCCGGGACCTCGCGAACCTCGCCATCCGCGTGGTCACGATCGCGCCCGGGCTGTTCGAGACCCCGCTGCTCGGCAGCCTGCCCGAGGACGTCAAGGACGCCCTGGGCAAGCAGGTGCCGCACCCGTCGCGGCTCGGCCGGCCCTCGGAGTACGGCGAGCTCGCCGCTCACATCGTGTCGAACCCGATGCTCAACGGCGAGACGATCCGCCTCGACGGCGCGATCCGTATGACCCCGCGGTAGCGCCGACCGACTCCGGGGCGCCCCTCACCGGAGGGGCACCCCGCCGGCGCCGGAGCGACCGGCACGACGTGAGGAGAACAGATGAGCGTGACGACGGAACGCCACGACGGGGTGGCGACCGTGACGGTCGACCGACGCGACCGCCGGAACGCGCTGGACCGCGAGTCGTTCCGTGTGCTGGAGGCCGAGTTCACCGCGCTGGCCGCCGACGCGGATGTCCGCGTCGTCGTCGTCACGGGGGCCGGCGGGGACTTCTGCTCCGGAGCGGACCTCTCCGCGGTCGACCAGGACGCCCACCCGCTGGGGTCGATGGAGCAGATCAACCGGGCGGCGATGGCCCTGCACCGCGTTCCGCAGCCCACGATCGCGAAGGTCGACGGGGTCGCCGTGGGCGCCGGGCTCAACCTCGCCCTGGGCTGCGACCTCGTGGTCGCCTCGGACCGGGCCCGCTTCTCCGAGATCTTCAGCAAGCGCGGGCTGTCCGTCGACTTCGGCGGCAGCTGGCTGCTCGTCCAGCGGGTCGGACTGCACGTCGCGAAGGAGCTGTGCCTCCTGTCCGACGTCCTGCCCGCCACCCGGGCCGTGGAGATGGGGATCGTGAACCGTGTGGTGCCCGCCGACGAGCTCGACGCCGCGGTCGCTGCCTGGGCCGACCAGCTGGCGGCCGGCCCGCCCACGGCCATGACGCTGACCAAGCGACTGCTCGACCAGGTCGCGAGCCTGTCGTTCGAGGACGCCCTCGACCGTGAGGCGCACGCCCAGACGGTCAATCTCATGGGGTCCGACACCTCGGAGGCCTTCGCCGCCTTCCGCGACAAGCGCGAGCCCCGGTTCACCGGTGGGTGGCAGGGCCCGTCCGCCGCCGCGGGCTGACGGGCACGGCGCCCGGCGGGGTCGCCCTGCCGGGCGCCGGTCTCAGGCCTGGCGCTTCTCCCACGCGCGGTAGTTGCTGATGAGGTCCTTCTTCAGCTGACCGCGCGGCTTGACCTCGATGCCCTCCTCGACGGCCCAGGCCCGGATCGTCTCCCGCTCGGTGCCGGTCAGCCCGTCACGGCCGCGGGTCTCCTCGCCGTCGGTCGCACCCGCCGGCTCGGCCGGCGTCTTCGGTGCGGCCGGCGTCTTCGGTGCGGCCGGGGTCTTCGGTGCGGCCGCACTCACCGGCTCGGTCGAGACCTTCGGCCCGGTCCCGTTCCCGTTCCCGGAGTGGGGCAGCTGAGCGGGATCGCCCGCCTCGAACGCCCCGACCACCCGCGCGGGGATCCGGCCGCGCTCGGCCAGGACGACACCGTGCTCGGCGGCCCAGGACCGGATCTCGCCGTTGGTGCTGCGCGAGCGCGCCGGCACCGTGCCTGCGGACGGGGAGGCGGCGGCACGAGGTGCCGCGGCGACCGGGCGGGCAGCCTGCCGTCCGCCGGTGCGGCGCGCGGCCGAGGCGTAGGGGGCCAGGATCTGCCGCAGCGACTCGGCGTGCTCCGCCGTCAGGTCGATCTCGTAGTCCGCGCCCTCGAGCCCGAAGGAGACGCTCTCGTCCGCCGTCGTGCCGTCCAGGTCGTCCACGAGGGTGACAAGGGTCCGCGTCGCCATCGGCGTCCTGCTCCTATCGGTATCCGGGAACGAGCGGCGCCGGCCGGGTGGCCCACGCCGCCCAGCGGGAACGGCCGCCGCCTGCTGATCAACGATCGCCCGGACGTGATTCGTAGCAGAACCGGCGGCTCCGGGCGCTCTGACGGCATGGACCGGGGACGATGTGAGCGGTATCACGGTCCGTCCGCGACGGATCCGGCGCGGTGCGCGGGTCTCGATGCACGTCCCGACCCGCAGGCCCCAGGAGCTCCCATGTCCGACATCTTCTCGACCGCCGTGGTCACCGGCGCCTCCCGCGGCTTCGGCCGCGCCATCGCCGCCGCGCTCGTGGACGCCGGCGCCGACGTCGTCGGCATCGCCCGGGGCGAGGCGGACCTCGCCGCGACCCGCCGGGACCTCGGCGGGCGCTTCGTCCCGATGGTCGCCGACGCGACCGACGACACGCTCGCGCGGGAGGTGGTCCACGCCCGGCGGCCCGGCGTGCTCGTTCTCAACGCCGGGGCGGTGCCCCACATGGCGCCGGTGCAGGAACAGACGTGGGAGACGTTCAGCCGCGCGTGGGAGGTCGACACCCGGCACGTCCTGGCCTGGACCCGCGCCGCGCTGCTCGAGCCGCTGGCCCCCGGCAGCGTCGTCGTCTCGATCTCCAGCGGTGCGGCGCTGCACGGCTCGCCGCTCAGCGGCGGGTACGCGGGTGCGAACGCCGCGATCCGTCACGTGCGCGCCTACGCGGCCGAGGAGTCCGACCGGGCCGCCCTCGGCATCCGGTTCGTGACCCTGCTCCCGCAGATGACGCCGACGGCGGGGGTCGGCGCCGCGGGCGTCGCCGGTTACGCCGCACGCCGGGGCGTCGACCCGGACACGCTCGTCGCGGAGATGGGGACCGTCCTGTCCCCCGGGGCCGTCGGCGCCGCCGTCGTCGACCTGGTGAAGAACCCGGGCGCCGCGCCCGAGCAGGCGATCACCGGGGCCGGACTCCGGCCGGTCGCCTGATCCGCGTGAGGGAGGACCTATGACCTCGATCGATCACCGGTTCACGGCGCTCACCGAGCCGTTCCGCCCCGAACTGCTCGCGCACTGCTACCGGATGCTCGGCTCGATCCACGACGCGGAGGACCTCGTCCAGGAGACCTACGTGCGGGCGTGGCGCGGGTTCGACCGGTTCGAGGGGCGCTCGTCGGTGCGCCGGTGGCTGTACGCGATCGCGACGAGGGTGTGCCTCACGGCGCTGCAGGGTCGCGCGCGGCGCCCGCTGCCGTCGGGGACGGGCCCGCCGTCGGACGACCACCGGGTGGCGGTGGCCGCCTACGAACCGGCCGTGCCGTGGCTCCAGCCGATTCCCGACGTCCTGATCGGCGGCGGCGACGGCGGCGGCGACCCGGCCGTCGTCGTGCTCGACCGTGCGCAGGTCCGGCTCGCGCTGGTCGCGGCCCTGCAGCTGCTGCCGGCGCGCCAGCGTGCCGTGCTGACCCTGCGCGACGTGCTCGCGTTCACGTCGGTCGAGGTCGCGGGGATCCTCGGGACGAGCAGCTCGGCCGTCGACAGCGCCCTGCGACGGGCACGGGCACGCCTGGCGGAGGCGGCGCCCACCGAGGGCCTGCCGGTCGAGGACGGCCCGGACGGACCGGCCGGACCGGAGGCGGACGCCGCGCGCACCCGGCTGCTCGACCGCTACGTCGACGCGTTCGCCCGCGCCGACCCCGACGCGCTCGTCGACCTGCTGCGGGCCGACGTCGAGATGGAGATGCCGCCGACACCCACCTGGTTCACGGGCAGGCCCGCGGTCGTCGGGTTCCTGACCCGCCGCGTGCTGCGGCGGCCGGAGCAGTGGCGGTTGACGCCCACCCGCGCCAACGGCCAGCCCGCGTTCGTGGTGCACGAGCTCCGGGCCGACGGTCGTCACGACGCCTACGGGGTCCAGGTCCTCACCCTCGGCGGCGGCCGGGTCGCCCGGATCACCGCGTTCAACGACCCGGCGCTGGTCCCGACCTTCGGTCACCCGGTGGCGGAGCAGCGGGGTGGGAGCCCGGCGGGGGCGGACCGGGTCAGGCCACCACCGGATCGGGCCGGGTGACCGGGGGCGAGGCGATGCGCTCGAGGGTCTCGAGGTCGTCGGCCAGCCAACCCAGCCACCCCCACGCGTCGACGAGGCGCAGCGCGCGCACCGGGTGCTCGGAGCGGTCCGGCAGGTCGGCGACCGCCCGCAGTCCGGCGTGCACCAGCCCGGCGGGCGGAGCCGGGACGGTGTGCGGCCGGTCGCCCTCGCGGCCCTCGCGACGGAGCACCACGGCCCAGCGGTGGTACCGGTCGGCGACCACCTCGACGTCGCCGCGCAACTGGGCGGCGAGGTCGGGCCAGGGCACGCGATCGTCCGGGCCGGGCGGCTCGGCGAGGGCACTCCGCGCGCCGCGGCACACCCGGTGCACGACGCCGAGCACGGCGAGCCAGTCGAGATCGTGGGCGCGGGCGGGACGGCGCTCCGACCGGAACTGCGTGTACGTGGCCTCGTACCGGGCGATCTCCAGCCCCATCTCCGCCAGCCGCTGCCCCACCACCTGGCGCGGGGCGGTCCCGGCGAGCCAGTCGGTGGTGGCGTCGACGAGGTCGGCCGCGGCGTCGAGACAGCGCCCGGCCGCCCGGCGCACCTCCCCGTGGCCGCCCGCGGGCCACACCGCGGCGCCGACGCCGAGCCCGATCGCGGCACCGAGGATCACGTCGAGCAGGCGCTCCGGACCGAGCATCCACGTGGGCGGGGCGAGCTGGGCGAACAGCACCGCGATGACGAGCGTGAAGCACGCCTGCGAGGCCACCGCACCCGCGAGCCGGCCCGACGCGACGGCCACCACCACGACCACCGGGAGCAGGGCCGCGGTGGCGGCCGGGTAGGGCCCGACGACGAGCACGACACCGATGGCGAGGGCGCCGCCGATCGTCGTGCCCAGCACGGCGGGCCGCAGCGCCGCCCGGGTCGACGCGGCCGACGTGCGCATCAGGGTCAGCGTCGCGAGCAGCACCCAGAAGCCGTGGGCCACGTCCAGCTCGCCGGCCACGAACCGGGCGATGGCGAGCCCGACGCCCAGGCGCAGCGCGTTCTGCAGGTACACCGAGCGCAGCGTCAGATGGCAGCGCAGCCGGCGCCACCACAGCAGCGCCGGGGGTGCCCCGGCGTACCAGAACGGGCCGTCCGAGGGGTCCTCCCCCGGGACCACCGACGCCGGGACGCCACGGCGCGGCGCGAGCACGACCCGGGCGGCCAGCACGACGATGCGCTGCTCCTCGGCGATCTGCGACACCGCCACCGCCGTCTCGGCCCGTCGCACCGCCTGCTCCCCCGGACCCAGGATCGTCACGGCGTGGACCCGGCGGGCCGTGAACCCGGCGTGCGCCGCGTCGAGGTCGTCCAGGCCGGGCATCGGGTGGCGCCCGGCCAGGGCGTCGGCGACCTCGCGCAGCGACTCGGCCGCCGCGGCGAGCATCGCGGTGGGCGCCTCGGGGTCGGGGCCGGCGCGCCCGCTCACCGCGGCCGGGGCGAGCTCCTCGAGCGCGGCGACACGGCCGTGCAGGGCCCGCAGCGCCGCGGCGAGATGGGTCAGCCCGCGGTCCGCGGCACCCGGTCCGGTCGGGCGCTCGTCGACCGGCACCGTCCCCAGGTGCAGCCGATCCGCCGCCCGGGCGGACGCCTCGCGGGCCCGGGCCAGGGCGTCGCCGCCGACCGGCAGGGCCTCGAGGTGCGCACCGATCGCCCGGGCGGCGTGCGCAGCCCGCCGGGCGAAGGGCCGCGGCGCCTGCGCGGGCAGCAGGAACCGGTCGGCGAGCAGGAGCAGCGCGATCCCGATGGCCAGGCCGCCGATCCGCAGCGGGATCTCCCCGGGCGCGAACGGCGGGAAGGACGGCAGGATGTAGAGCAGGTGCAGCCCGTTGACCACCCCGGCCGCCCGCGGGCCGCCCAGCGCCAGCAGGGCCACGGCGACCCCGGCCACGAGCACCCCGAGGGTCGCGGCCGCCGTCGACACCGCGAGCAGCGACCCGACGGTCACCAGCACCGACCCGGCGAGCCAGCACGCCAGGATCGTCCGGGTCCGTTGTCGCGGCGTGCCGCTGACCTCGGAGAACACGCCGAAGCCGATCACCCCGAAGACGGCGTACACCGCCAGCGTCGGGTCCCCCAGGGCGTAGCGGCAGACCAGGAAACCGACCGACGCCGCGACCGCGATCCGCACCGCCCGCCGGGTGGCGGCCAACCCCGGGTCGCGGTGCAGCAGCCACCGCAGCACTCGCCGCATCGCGTCATCGTGCGCCCCGGCGGCGCGGGGCGACAGGTGCGCTTCGCGCTCGTGAGCACTTTCCGGTGTCATAGCCCCGGAAAGTGCTCACGGGGCCGGAGGCCACCTACGCGCGGGGCGGGCGGTGGCCGAGGCCCCGCGAGACCGCGAGCGCGGTGGAGCGCACCACCTGCGCGTAGGCCCGCGGCGGCGCCGACCCGGCCGGGACCACGACGGAGACCGCGGCCAGCGTGTGGCCGAGGCTGTCGCGCACCGGCGCCGCGACCGACGACACCGGCGCGGGGGACGCCCGCTCGAACACGGCGACCTGGTGGCGGCGGACGTCCTGGAGCCGGCGCCGCACGCGCTCGGCCGCCGCAGGCCCGAGCGCGGCGAGGCACCGGGACTGCACGGTCGCGGGCGCCCCGGCGAGCAGCACCAGACCGACCCCGGTGTCGTCCAGCGGCATCCGCCCCCCGACGCGGTAGTCGATCTCGACCGCGCCCCGGGAGGAGAGCCGCTCGACGAGCAGCGCCTCGTCGCCCTCGCGGACCGCGAACAGCACGTGCTGGCCGGAGACCTCGTGGAGGTCCTCGAGGTAGGGCAGCGCCACCTCGCGCAGTCCGTGGCTGCGCGGTGCGAGCGAGGCGACCTCGAACAACCGCAGGCCGACGACGTAGCGGTCGTCGTCGTCCTTCTCCAGGGCGCCCCAGGTGAGCAGGTGCCCGGCCAGCCGGAACGTGGTCGACAGCGGGATGCCGGTGCGGCGGCTCAGGTCGGCCAGACTGTGGGTGCGGTGCCCGGCGTCGAAGGCCGCCAGCAGGGCGAGGGCGCGCACCACGACCGGGTCGCCCTCGGCCGGCCGCTTCCCGCGACGCCGCGGCGCGTTCATCGAGCGAGCGTGGCATGCCGGTCAATGGCATGCCGTGGCCGGAAGCGCGGCGCAGCTCACACCATGAGCGCGCCGGACCACCGACGATCCGACGAGGAGGACACGATGACCGCGGAGTTCGTCACCCCCGCCGCGGGCGGGAACTCGCCCCTGCCGGGCAAGCCGCTGCCCTACATGCTGGAGGCCGGCGAGGGCGAGCGCGCCCACCTGTTCGACCAGCTGTTCACGGTGCTGCTGTCCGGCGACGAGACCGACGGCCAATTCGGCGTGTTCACCATGGAGGCCCCGCGCGGCCAGGCCATCCCGGTCCACTCCCACGCCGACGTCCACGAGATCTTCTACGTGCTCGACGGCAAGGTCCGCGTCGTCGTCGAGGACGGCGAGGGCGACCGCGTCGACCGGGTCCTGACGACGGGCGACTTCGGCTACGTCCCCGCCGGGCACCGGCACTCGTTCCGCGTCGAGTCCCACCGGGCACGCACCCTCGGGGTGAACACCGGCGGGTTCGAGCGGTTCTTCGCGGCCGCGGGCGAGCGCACCTCCTCGACGATGCCGCCCGCGCAGCCGGTGGTGCCGTCGCCCGAGCAGCTCGGCGACGCGGCCCGCCGCTACCGCAACGAGTTCCACTTCGATGCCCACCTCATCGACTGACGCGCCGCCCGCGCCGGCGCCCGCACCGCTCGCCCCGCCCGCCCGGGGCGGCGGGCTCGTCACCTGGCGGGCCGCCGAGTACGCCGTCGTCCCCGGCTACCGGCCGCTGCTGCTCGACGTCGTCCGGCCCGACTCCGCGGGCGACGTCCCCCTCGTCGTGTTCGTCCACGGCGGCGGGTGGCGGACGGGCAGCCGGTCCGGGATGGGTCCGATGTTCGCCGGCTGGGACCCGTCGCCGTTCGCCGAGCTCGCCGCCGCGGGCTTCGCCGTCGCGTCGATCGACTACCGGCTCAGCGCGGAGGCCCGCTTCCCCGCACCGCTCGACGACGTCCGCGGCGCGCTGGCGTGGCTGGCCGACCAGGCCGGCGAGCTCGGCGTGCGGCCGGGGCCGTGCGCGCTCTGGGGCGAGTCGGCAGGCGGGCACCTCGCCGCCCTCGCCGCGCTGACCGGGGACGGGGTCACCGCCGTCGTCGACTGGTACGGCCCGTCCGACCTCACGACGATGGCCGACGACGCGGCCACGGGCGGCCGCTCGATCACCGACCCCGGTTCGCCCGACTCGCGCGAGTCGCTGATGCTCGGCGGACCCGCCACCGAGCACCCCCACGCGGCGCGGGCGGCGAGCCCGGTCACCCACGTCCACCCCGGCGCCCCGGCGTTCCTGCTCCGGCACGGGACCGCCGACCGGTTCGTCCCCACCCGCCAGTCGCAGCGCCTGGCCGATGCGCTCGACGGCGTCGGGGCCCGCCCCCGGCTGGACCTCGTCGACGGCGCCGACCACCTCTGGCTCGGCGACCCGCAGGCCGCCCGGACCGCCTTCGACGACGCCGTCGCGTTCCTCCGGAGCCACCTCACCCCCTGATCCACCTCCCGTAGCGCGCCGGCCTCGTGACCGGTGCGCCGACCCCGTCGTGCCCGCTCCAGGAGAAGGAGACCGGCCATGTCCCACTACCCCGTGCTGATCGCCGGTGGCGGCCCCAGCGGTCTGGCGGCGGCGCTCGAGCTCGCCCGGGCCGGCGTCCGCTGCGCGGTGATCGAACCGCGGGTCGACGTCACGACCGACCGGCCCCGCGCCAAGACCACGAGCGCCCGCACCATGGAGCACTTCCGCCGGTGGGGGCTCGCCGACCGGGTCCGCCGGGCCGCTCCGGTCCCGGTGTCCTACGCGCAGGACGCGGTGTTCTGCACCCGGCTGGCCGGCCGGGAGATCACCCGGTTCCCGAACGCGTTCGCGATGCACGCCGGGCGGCGCGACGAGGTCGCCGAGGGCGGGCAGCAGATCCCGCAGCCGGTCGTCGAGGCGGTGCTCCGCGACGCGGTGGCCGCACTGCCGACCGCGGACCTGCTGCTCGGGCACCGCGTGCTCGCGGTCCGCGACGGCGAGGACGGAGTCGTCGCGCTGGTCGAGACCCCGGAGGGCGCCGAGGTGCGGCTCACCGGAGACCGCCTGCTGGGCTGCGACGGGGCGAACGGCGTCACCCGCGACGCTGTGGGCGCCCGGTACGAGGGCCGCAGCGGCGAACTGCCCAACCTCAACATCACTTTCACCGCACCCGACCTCGAGCGCCTGGTCTGCGCCCGCGCCGCGCACTACTGGGTCCTCGGCACCGAGGCCGCCGGGATCGTCGGGCGGATGGATCTCGAGGGCACCTGGTGGACCGTCGCGCAGGGCGTCCGCTCCGGCGTCGACCCCGCGGCGCTCGTCCGGCGGCTCGCCGGGGTCGACCTCGACGTCACCGTCCGCGCGACCGACCCCTGGTCGGCCCGGATGCTGCTCGCCGACCGCTACCGGGGGCGCCGGACGTTCCTGGTCGGGGACACCGCGCACCTCAACCCGCCGTGGGGCGGGCACGGCTACAACACCTGCGTCGGCGACGCGGTGAACCTCGCGTGGAAGATCGCGGCCGTCCACCACGGCTGGGCCGGGGAGGCCCTGCTCGACAGCTACGAGACCGAGCGCCGCCCGGTCGCCGCCCGCACCATCGACGCCGCGGGCGCCCAGGACTCCCGGCTCGCAGGCTCGTTCGCCCACCCCGAACTGGACCTCGACGGGCCCGTCGGGGCGAGGCGCCGCGCCGCCGTCGCCGACGACGTGGCCGTCAAGCGCGGCGAGTTCCACAGCCTCGGGCTGGTGCTCGGCTACCACTACGCCGGGTCCCCGGCCGTCGTCGACGACGGGTCCCCCGTGCCGCCGGACGCGCTGATCGACTACCACGGTTCCGCGCGGCCCGGGGCGCGCCTGCCCCACCGCTGGCTGCCCGACGGGTCCTCGCTCTACGACCGGCTCGGCCGCGGCTTCACGCTGCTGCGCCTCGACGCCCGGATCGACGCCGGCCCCGTCGTCGACGACGCGCACGCCGCCGGTGTCCCCCTGCGCGTGCTCGACGCCGCGGACGTCCCGGACGCCGAGGCGTACGGCGCCCCGCTGCTGCTGGTCCGTCCCGACCAGCACGTCGCCTGGCGCGGCAGCGAGCCCGCCGCCGCGGCCGCCGCCCTGGAGGTGGCCTGCGGCCACCAGCGCGCAGCGCACCTCCGCTGATCCCACCACCCCCGCATCTCGACCAGTCCCGAGCAGGAGCCACCGTCATGAGCCTCATCTCGCCCGAACCGACCGGCACGGCCGGTCCCGCCGTCGACGCCGGGGCACCACCGTCGGGTCCGCCGCGCGGCCTGCTCGTCGCCCTCGCCGCGGGGGCGGTCACCGCACCGCTCGCGAACCTCGTCCCCGCGGTGCTGACCCTCCCGCTGGCGGCGGCGCGGATCGACGCGGCTGGCGCGACCTCGCTGCTCTCGCTGGTGGTCGCGATCGGGTCGATCTGCTCGCTCATCGCGTTCCCGGTGATGGGCCGGCTCTCCGACCGCACGACGAGCCGGCTGGGCCGTCGCCGCCCCTACCTGCTCGGCGGCGCGGCGCTGACCGCCCTCGGCGGCGTCGTCACCGCCCTGGCCGCACAGCCCGCGACGCTGGTCGGGGGCTACGTGCTCACCTCGATCGGGTTCAGCGCCACGTTCGTCGCCTGCACCGCGGTGATCCCCGACCACATCCCCGCCGGGCGCCGCGGGCCCGCGTCGGCGATCGTCGGACTGGCCCTGCCCGTCGGGGTGCTGTTCGGGCTGTTCGTGGCCAACCTCGTCTCGCCGAACCTGACCCTGATGATCCTTCTCCCCGCGGCGATGGGCTGCGTGGGCTCGCTGGTGCTCGCGATCGCGCTGCCCGACCGCCGCATCACCGCCGACCAGCGACCGCCGTTCGACCTGTGGGAGTTCCTCCGCACCTTCTACGTCGCCCCGCGCAGCGCCCCGAACTTCGCGTGGGCGTGGTGGAGCCGCCTGCTGATCTTCGTGGGCGTCGCGGCGATCCAGGCCTACCAGGCCTTCTTCCTCATCGGCGTCCTCGGGTTCACCGCGGAGAACGTCGCGGGCGCCGTCTTCCTGACGACGCTGGTGCTCACCGGCCCGTCCGTGCTCGTCGCCCCCATCGCCGCGCGGGCATCCGACCGCATCGGGCGTCGCAAGCCGTTCGTCATCGGCGCCGCGCTGATCTTCACCGTCGGCCTCGTCCTCGCCGCGAGCGCGCACACGTTCGCCGCGTTCGTCGTCGCCATGGCCGTCCTCGGGGTCGGCCAGGGCATCTATCTCGCGGTCGACATCGCCCTGGTCACCCACGTGCTGCCCGACCCGGCGAACCCGGCGAAGGACCTCGGGATCATGAACCTGGCGAACACCCTGCCGCTCTCGATCATCCCCGCGGTCGCGCCCGCGATCCTGCTGATCGGCGCGAGCGTTGCGCACCCGCAGAACTTCCCCGCGCTCTTCGGCTTCGGGGCGGTCGCGGGTCTGGTCGGCGCGCTGCTGATCCTCCCGATCCGCGGGACCCGGTAGGTGCGCTCCGCGCCCATCCCTCGCCATGACACGGGATAGTGCTCACGAGGCGCAGCCACCTCCGGGAGACGCTCATGGGTTCGTTCGATGTGCCACTGGCCGGCGAGCGCACCCAGCTCGACGCGTTCGTCGAGGAGTACCGCGGCGCCCTCGAGGCGACCCTCGACGGCCTCACCGAGGAGCAGGCCCGTCGCCGCCTCGTCCCGTCCGCGACGACGCCGCTGGGGCTGCTCAAGCACGTCACGTGGATGCAGCGGGTGTGGTTCGAGGAGTGCGTCGGCGGCGCGACCCGTCGGGGGCTCGGCCTGGTGCAGACCCCGGAGGCGTCCTTCCGGCTCACCGACGACGACACCGTCGCCACGGTCACCGCAGCTCACCGGGCAGCCTGCGCGACGGCCCGGACGGCGGTCGCGGGCCTGATGCTGGACGACGTCGTGACCGGCCACCGGGCCGGGCCGCGGACGCTTCGCTGGGTGTATCTGCAGGTGCTGCGGGAGCTGGCCCACCACTGCGGGCACGCCGACATCCTGCGCGAACAGGTCCGGGCCGGCTGAGCTCCGGGACCGGGTCCTCGTGGTCAGAACAGCTGGTGCTCGCGACGCGCGGCCACCCACGCGCGGCCGTAGTCGTTGCCGTGCGGGGTGCGCAGCACGGTGTGCACGTGGAAGGACTGCGGGGTGTCGTAGTCCAGGAAGACGCCGCAGTGGTGGTCGAGCTCGGCGATCACCACCGGCGACTGGACGCGGTAGTAGAAGACGTCGCCGGGACGGTGCCCGCCGATCCAGCTGAACCAGGTCTCGTCCAGGAAGGCCTCGACCTCGCGCATCCGGGCCGCGCGGGGTCCGGCGGGCAGCACCTCGACGAACGCCTCGACGATGTCGAGGACGAGCCGCTGCGCCGCGGCGGGCATGTCGGCGACGCGGACGCCCTCGAGCGGGATGACGCGGTTGTCCTGGAACGCCCCGCCGAGGTGGCGCTCGTCGCCGGGGTGCACCCGGTCGGCGGGCATCGCCGGGTCGACCATCTCCGCGTAGACGGTCGCCGCTCGTCGCTGGTCCTCCCCCAGCACGGCCATGAGGTCGGTGCCCAGCCGGATGCGGTCGGTGTAGGCCTCGACGCCGGCGTGCGGGCCCTCGTCGATCTCGTTCGGCTCGGCCCCGAGGAAGACGGGGCTGACCACCATGCGCCCGGAGACCACCAGGCAGTGGACCGCGCAGTGATGGCCGAACAGCTGCCAGCCCCAGGGCTCGACCGGGTCCGGGCGGCCGTAGAGCGCCACGTTGTAGCTGAACTCGCCGAGGATGGTCGGGAGGTCGACGACGTCGCCGAGGAACCCGTTGATCCGCATCATGTCGCGGACGAGGCGGTACCCCTGGGGGCTCAGCGACGCCTCGACCAGCGCCATCGCCGCCTCGCGGACCCCCGCGGGCTGGAGCTCCAGGCGCAGGCCGGTGTCGAACTGCATGAACTCCGGATTGGCCCAGGTCTGCCACTCGACGGCGTCGACCGGGTGGCGCAGCGCCGCGAGCGACGACGGGTCGAGCAGGCTCTCGAGGGCCTCGGCCGCGCCGATCATGGCCGCGACGGGCGCCTCCTCGCCCGGCTCGGCGGGCGAGAAGGCGTGGACCTCCGGACGCAGGACGCCGTCGGGAGTGATCCCGCGGAACTCGGCCAGCTGCAGCGGCTCCCACCCGCGGATGAGCCCGCCGGTGAACGGGTCCTGCTTCGCGGCCTCGCGGTAGGCGTACGGGTCCAGTCCGCGGATGCCCGCGAGGCGCGGTGAGTCGTGGTCGAAGAGGAACTCGCGGAACCGGGCGGTCGGGGCTCGCATCGTGGTCTCCGGGGTCATACGGCGTGGTGACGGGCGACGGCGGCGCGGACGGCGGTCTCGTCGCCTGCCGCGACCGCGTCGACGAGGGCGGTGTGGACGGCGAGCCGGTCCGCCCGACGGCGGCGTTCCTCGTCCGGGTCGGTGGTGGCCGGCCGCGGCTCCGCGGCCCCGAGGTGGCCGAGCGTGCCGAGGTAGACCGCCCGGGCCATCGCGTTCGGGCTCGTCGAGGCGAGCGCCTCGTGCAGCGCCCAGGTGGCGCGCACGAACCCCGGCCAGTCCGGCGCTGACGCCATCGCGGCGAGCCGGGCGCGGAACCCCTCGACGTCGGCCGCGGACGCGCAGCGGGCGGCGCCGACGTCGACGAGCTCCTCTAGGTGGGCCCGCAGCTCGACGGCGTCGGCGACGGCCGCCGCATCGTCGCGGACCTCGAGCAGGGTGTGGCGCATCCGGACGGCGGGGCCCCGCTCGGCGACGAAGAGCCCGCCGCCGCGCCCGGGCCGGACCTCGAGCACGCCCCGCTCGGCCAGCAGGCGCACCGCCTCGCTGACCGTCGCGCGGGCGAGACCGGTCCCGGCACGCAGCTCGTCGAGGGTGCCGACCGGGGCACCGGAGGCCAGGCCCGCGTCGTGGATGCGGTCCTCGAGCACGCCCGCGAGCTGTTCGCCCCGGGTGCGCGCACCGAACGCGCGGGGGGCGGAAGCGTCGCGCAGACCGACGAGCAGGTCACCGGGCCCTTGCCCGTCGACCTCGTCCTGGCGCATGCTGCCAGTGAAACACAAAGTGTCGAACCTTTATAGCCTTTGGAGATCGCGATGCGCGTGGTGGGGATCGACCGGGGACGCGGCGTCGAGGTCGCCGGGCTGTCGGCGGACGGCGAGGAGGCCGCCGTGCTCGCGACGCTGGAGGGGTTCTGGGCGGACCCGGCCGCGGCGCTGACCCGCGACGGCGACCCGGTCCACCTCGACGCCGTCCGGCTGGTCCCGCCGGTGCTCCCCCAGGCCCGGGTGATCTGCGTCGGGCTCAACTACCTCAAGCACGCCGCGGAGGGCTCGTACCGCGAGGACGCGCTCCCCGACCGGCCCACCCTGTTCGCCCGCTGGCCGCGGTCGCTGTCCGTCGACGGGGCGCCGGTGCCCGTCCCTCCCGACGAGGACGGCCTCGACTGGGAGGGCGAGATCGTGGCGTGGGTGGGCCGCAGGCTCGTCGACGCCGACCCGGACGAGGCACTCGCCGCCGTCGTCGGGTACTCGACCTTCAACGACCTCACCGCCCGGAAGGCCCAGAAGACGACCTCGCAGTGGATCCTCGGCAAGAACGCCGACGCCTCCGGGCCGCTCGGTCCGATGGTCCCGGCGGCCGAGGTCGGGGACCTGCGCGACGGGCTGCGCGTCCGCACCCGCGTCAACGGCGAGACCGTCCAGGACGGCGACACCCGCGAGATGGTCTACACCGTCGGCGAGACGCTGGCCTACATCTCGCGGACGCTGTCCGTCGAGCCCGGGGACCTGCTGGCCACCGGGACCCCCGCGGGCGTCGGCTACGCCCGGACGCCGCCGTGGCTGCTCGGGCCGGGCGACGAGGTCGAGGTGGAGGTCGACCGACTCGGAATCCTCCGCAACCACGTCGTCCCCGCCTCGGAACGCCACCGGCCGTCATGATCGCGGAAGAGATCGAATTCCGGATGACGGGAGCAATGGACCCGGTCGTCGGAATACTCACGTGGACTACGACTCGATGTCGGCAGTCAGGGCCCGGTTGAGCTCCGCCAGTTCGAGCGTCCGCTTTCCCTCGTTGAGACTGATCGACTCGATGACGGCGAAATTGAGCAGGACCATCGACCCGTCCTCCAGTACGACCCGGTGCACCTTCGCCCCCTCGATCAGCGCGGTCAGGTGATCAGCGACCTCGGCGATCGGCTCCTCGTACTTGAGGGTCAACGGGAATTGCTGCAGTGAGACGTACACGGTCATACACGCGCTCCTCGAGTGTCGGGGGCCGTTCGGCTCAGGCAAGTTGCTCTGTGTGCGCTCAGCGGGTCGATGGCGCTCATGATTCCATGGAAGAATGGAGATCGACGGGATCGCAGTGGTCGAGGAGTCCGAGGACCACGGCTATTCCTGGCGATGGGACGATCCGCGAGGTTTCGAATCGGAAATCCTCTGGGACCGTCAGATCGGGAGCCTCACGCTCGGGACCCGGGTACCGCCGGGCGGCTGGACCCACGCCACCCTGGACGTGGACCGGTGGGGCCACGCCCGCACGGTGCGGGAGGCGCGCACGGTGGTCGAACGCTACGTCACCCGCGCGACGGCGAAGCCGGCCTGACGGGTCAGGCCGCGGAAGTCGCGCAGCGGAACCCGATGTTCGCCGCGCTCGACTCCGGGGTGTTGGCGGTGCGGGCGGAGGCGCGGTAGCGCGCACAGTAGGAGTGGTGGCAGAGGTAGGACCCGCCGCGCATCACCTTCGCGGTGCCCTCGTCGGGGCCGGCCGGATCCTCGCGCGGCGAACAGGCGTAGTAGGTCGGCGAATGCCAGTCCGCGCACCACTCCCACACGTTGCCCACCATCTGCCAGAGCCCGTGGTCGTTGGGCCGGAACGACTTGACGGGCGCCGTCGTCAGGTACCCGTCCTCGACGGTGTTGTGGGTCGGGAACGTGCCCTGCCAGATGTTCAACGGCCAGCGCCTGCGGGTGTCCAGGTCGTCGCCCCACGGGTAGCGGGCCCCCTCACGCCCGCCGCGGGCGGCGTACTCCCACTCCGCCTCGGTGGGCAGCCGGGCTCCCGCCCACGCGCAGTAGGCCAGGGCGTCGTTCCAGGAGACGTGCACGACGGGGTGGTTGGCCCGGGGGACAGGATCGCCGCCGGGCCCGTCGGGGTGGCGCCAGGACGCGCCGCGGACGTCGAGCCACCACTCGGCCCCGACCACCGAGCCCAGGACGTCGGCGCCCTCGCCCCGGAAGGCGAGATGGAAGACCGCCGAGGACCCGAACCGCTCCGCGTCCGTCTCGTACCCGGTGTCCTTGACGAACGTGGCGAACGCCGCCGTGGTCACGGTGGTGGCGTCGAGCCGGAACCCGGACACGGCGACCTCGTGCACCGGACCCTCGCCGTCGCCGGGATTCCCGTCGCCGTGGTGGTCACCCATGCCGAACGTGCCGCCGGGGATGACGACCTGACCCCGCCGGGAGCGGGTGGCGGTGCCGTCGCGGCCGCTCACTGGGAGGTCAGCACGCGGCGCTCCCGCGCACCCTCGTCGGCCACGGCGACATCGTCCCCGACGGCGACGTGCACGGCCCGGATCGTGGCGGTGAAGACCGTGTCGGTCCCCGCGTAGTCCTCCGAGGTCGGGGTGCCGAGATCGACGCCGACGTCGAGGGTCTCGTCGAACGAGAAGTAGTACGGGATCGTCCGGTCCACACGGCTCTGCCCCACCGGCCTGCCGTCGACCGAGAGGGTGACCGTGCCGCCCCGGGCGACGCCCCCGCCGTCGTAGGCGAAGTCCATCCGCACCTCGTGCGGGCCGGCCGTCAGGGCCTCGTCCCCGCGCACCGTGGCGCGCGCCAGCCCGAAGTAGTTGTACTCGTAGCAGGGCCGCCCCTCCAGGCAGTACAGCGTCCAGCCGCCGAACCGGCCGCCCTGCGAGATGATCACGCCTGCCGCGGCGTCGTCGCCGGTCTCGATCTCGGCCGTGACGCGGTGCGAGCGGTTCTTGACGTCGAGGGTGTTCTCCTCGGTGAGCCGCCGGATGCCGGGGTGATAGGTCGTCGACGTCCGGTCCCCGAGCAGCCCGACGCGCCCGGCCACGGTCGGGTTCTCGCGCTCGGTCACGCGGTCGTCGAGCGGGAAGACCTGGTACTTCGCGGCCTCGATGAGGAACAGGTCCTGCAGCTCGCGCAGCCGCTCGGGGTGGGCGGCGGCGAGGTCGTGGGCCTGGCTGGGGTCGGCGGTCGTGTCGTAGAGCTCCCACACGTCCTCGGTGAAGCGCTTCTTCCCGCCCGAGACCATGTCCCAGGGGATGCCGTGGCGGGTCACGGCGGTCCACCCGTGGTGATAGATGCCGCGGTTGCCGCACATCTCGAAGTACTGGGTGGTGCGCCGCTCGGCCGCGCCGGGGTCGTCGAAGGTGTAGCGCATGCTCGTGCCCTCGACGGGCTGCTGGGCGACGCCGTCGACGGTGACCGGAGCCGGGAGCCCGGCGCAGTCGAGCACCGTGGGCAGGACGTCGATGACGTGGTGGAACTGGTGGCGCAGCGCGCCGCGGTCGGTGATCCCCCGGGGCCAGTGCACGATCAGCCCGTCGCGGGTGCCACCGAAGTGCGACGCGACCTGCTTGGTCCACTGGTACGGGGTGTTCATCGCGAGCGCCCACCCCACCGGGGCGATCGGGTAGGACTCGGGGCCGCCGATCTCGTCGAGGTGGCCCACGAGGTCGTGGGGGTCGTCGACCACGCCGTGGCCCAGGCGGTGCTCGACGGTGGTCCCGACGAGGCCGCCCTCGCCCGAGGCCCCGTTGTCGCCGAGCAGATAGACGAACAGCGTGTCGTCGAGCTGCCCGAGGGCCTCGAGCGCCTCGACGAAGCGGCCGAGCTGGGCGTCGGCGTGCTCGGTGAAGCCGGCGAAGGTCTCCATGAGCCGGTTGGCCACCGCCGCCTGGTCCTCGCCGAGGTCGTCCCAGTGCGGCACCCCCTCGGCCCACGGGCCCAGTTCGGTGCCGGGCGGCACGACGCCGAGCTCCTTCTGGCGGGCGAGCGTGATCTCGCGCTGGCGGTCCCAGCCGTGGTCGAACCGTCCGCGGTAGCGCTCCTGCCACTCCGGCGCGACGTGCAGCGGGGCGTGCGCGGCACCGAAGGCGAGGTAGGTGAAGAACGGGCGGTCGGGGGCCATCGTCTTCTGCGTGCGGACCCAGTCCACGGCGTGGTCGACGAGGTCCTCGGAGAGGTGGTAGCCCTGCTCGGGCCGCCGGGTCGGTTCGACGGGGGTGGTGCCCTCGTAGAGCAGCGGGGTCCAGTGGTTCATCTCGCAGGCCATGAACCCGTAGAAGTGGTCGAACCCCTCGCCGGTCGGCCACCGGTCGAACGGCCCGACGGGGCTCACCTCCGGCGCGGGCGTCTGGTGCCACTTGCCGAACGCCGCGGTGCTGTAGCCGTTGCACTGCAGGGTCTGCGCGATGGTGGCCGCGCTGCGGGGCCGCACCCCGGTGTAGCCGGGGGCCGCGGTGGCCATCTCGGTGGTCCCGCCCATCCCGACGGAGTGGTGGTTGCGCCCGGTCATCAGGGCCTGACGGGTCGGGGAGCACAGCGCGGTGACGTGGAAGCGGGTGTAGCGCAGCCCGTCGTCGGCGAGCCGCTGGGCCGTCGGCATGCGGCAGGGGCCGCCGAAAGCGCTCGACGTGCCGAACCCGAGGTCGTCGAGGACGACGAGCACGACGTTCGGGGCGCCCGACGGCGCCTCGATGGGGCGCACGGGCTCGAAGGCGTCGGTCTGGTCGCCGATCCCGAGCGCGGTCGCGACCCTCGAGTTCTCCTCCGGGAGCGGGAGGATGGCCCGACGGTCAGTGCGCTCGTGCATCGAGCAACTCCTCGGCGATCGTGCGGCGGTCACCGGAACAGCGGGGACCGCATGGCTGATGCGTACATCTGTACACTTAGCGTGGACATTTGTCCACGATCTTGGCCGGCGACGAGGAGGGGTGCGGCATGGTGGGCACCTCGGACACGGGGCGGCGCAGGACGCGGGGCCCCAACGATCCCGGCCGCCGCGACCGCATCGCCGCCGCGGCGATCCAGGTCGTGGCCGAGCACGGCGTGCCCGGACTGACGCACCGCGCGGTCGCCGCCGCCGCCGGCGTGCCGGTCGGGTCGACGACCTACCACTTCGCGACGCTGGACGACCTGCTCTCGGTCGCGCTCCACGAAGCCTCCCAGCGCAACATCAGCCAGATTCAGGAGTGGGCCGACGAGCTCGCCCCGGACGCCGACTTCGCCGCGGAGCTTGCCGCCCTGGTCCGGCTGCAGCTCGACTCCCGCCACAGTGCCACCACCGCCGCGTACGACCTCTACGTGGCGGCCCTGCACCATCCGGGCCTGCGCTCGGCGAGCGCGGCGTGGGACGAGGCGCTGTCCGGGATCTTCGGCGCGCGCACCGACCCGGAGATGGGCCGGGTCCTCGCGGCACTGTTCGCCGGGCTGGTGCTGCAGGCCTCGTTGGCCGATCCGCGTCCGTCCCACGAGAGCCTCGAGGCGGTCATCCGCCGCGCGATGTCCGGCGTGACGGGGCCTGGGCCCGGGTGACGACCGGCCGCTGCTTGGTCCATTCCTGTCACCGGACGAGCGGGCGGCGCCACCCACTCGTCGGGCTCCTACCCGATCGACCGGGACCCGCCTCGCACCGGCCGACGATGCGGAGTTGCTGACGTTGGCCTGTCAGCAATGCAGCTGAGCACGCCGATAGGGCCGCATCGCTGACACCGTCACCGGTCGGAATTCGGCCCACAGGCTGTCCGGCTCCTCCACCTCGTCGACGTGGAGTTCGTAGCCGTAGCGCCGCGCGATGAGCGCCGCCTCCTCCCGGTGACCCGCCGAGATCGTCAGGCCCACCGTGCGGTCCTGCCCGACCCGCGCGCCGAGCTGCCGGTCGAGCCGCGCCATCGCGGCATCGGACCCCCACGCCCGGACCGCTTCGACCAGCACCGACGCTTCCCACGGGTCCGCTGTCGCCTCGCGTGTCATCCGCCGACCTCCCTGCTCCGTCGTTCGCTTCCCGACGCATGTTGACGCTGTCCTCCAGCCGTGTCTACAGTCTGCGCCAGCTCATATATTAGTTGTCGCCGCATGGTGTGGAGCATGTCGATGTCCCTGACTGTCGCCCCCCGGGACGCCCGAGGAACCGCCTCCGTCCTCGGCCGTTCCCTCGCCGAGGCCGATCCCGAGGTCCACGCCGCGATCGGTCGCGAGACCCTCCGCCAGCAGCGGACCCTCGAGATGATCGCCAGCGAGAACTTCGCACCGGGAGCCGTGATGGCGGCCCAGGGTTCGGTGCTCACCAACAAGTACGCCGAGGGCTATCCGGGGCGGCGCTACTACGGCGGCTGCGAGCACGTCGACGTGATCGAGCAGCTCGCGATCGACCGGCTCACCGACCTCTTCGGCGCCGGGTACGCCAACGTCCAGCCGCACTCCGGCGCGCAGGCCAACGCCGCCGTGATGGCCGCGTTGCTGGAGCCGGGCGACACCATCCTCGGCCTCGACCTCGCGCACGGCGGGCACCTCACCCACGGCATGCGCCTGAACTTCTCGGGCCGGCTCTACGACGTCGCCGTCTACCACGTGCGGGAGAGCGACCACCGCGTCGACATGGACGAGGTCGCGCGGCTCGCCCACGAGCGCCGCCCGAAGCTCATCGTCGCGGGCTGGTCGGCCTACCCCCGCCAGCAGGACTTCGGCGAGTTCCGCCGCATCGCCGACGAGGTCGGGGCCTACCTCATGGTGGACATGGCCCACTTCGCCGGGCTGGTCGCCGCGGGCCTGCACCCCTCCCCCGTCCCGCACGCGCACGTGGTCACCTCCACCACCCACAAGACGCTCGGCGGCCCCCGCGGCGGCGTGATCCTGAGTGCCGGGAAGGACCTCGCGAAGAAGCTGAACTCGAGTGTCTTCCCCGGCCAGCAGGGCGGGCCGCTCGAGCACGTGATCGCGGCCAAGGCCGTGGCGTTCAAGCTGGCGGCCGAGCCCGAGTTCCGCGAGCGCCAGGAGCGCACCCTCGCCGGCGCGCGGGTCCTCGCCGAACGCCTGCTCGTCGAACCGGGCGTCGGCGTCGTCTCGGGCGGCACCGACGTGCACCTCGTCCTGGTCGACCTGCGCGACAGCCCGCTCGACGGCAAGCAGGCCGAGGACCGGCTGCACCGCGTCGGCGTCACCGTGAACCGCAACGCCGTCCCGTTCGACCCCCGCCCGCCGATGGTCAGCTCCGGGGTCCGCATCGGGACCGCCGCGCTGGCCACGCGCGGGTTCGACGCGGAGGCCTTCCGCGACGTCGCCGACGTCGTCGCGCGGGCCCTGCGTCCGGAGATCTCCGAGATCGAGCTCGACGCCCTGGGCTACCGCGTCGCCGCGCTCGCCGACCGCCACCCTCTCTACCCGGAGCTGCTCCCGTGACGACCACAGCCACCGCCGCACCCGGCGCGCACCTGCCCGCCACATCCCCCGTCGCTGCGCTCGCCCCGGGCACCCCCGACTTCCTCTGGCGGAACCCCGAGCCCAAGAGGAGCTACGACGTCGTCATCGTCGGCGGCGGCGGGCACGGCCTGGCCACCGCGCACTACCTGGCGCGCAACCACGGCATCACGAACGTCGCGGTGCTGGAGAAGGGCTGGCTCGCCGGCGGGAACATGGCGCGCAACACCACGCTGATCCGCTCGAACTACCTCTGGGACGAGTCCGCGGGGATCTACGAGCACGCGCTGAAGCTGTGGGAGGGCCTCGAGGACGACCTCGGCTACCCGATCCTGTTCAGCCGGCGTGGCGTGCTCAACCTCGCGCACACCGAGCAGGACGTGCGCGATTCGGTCCGCCGGGTCGAGGCCAACAAGCTCAACGGGATCGACGCCCAGTGGCTCGGGCCCGACGAGGTCGCGAAGGTCTGCCCGATCGTCAACGTGTCCGCCGACATCCGCTACCCGGTGCAGGGCGCGACCTACCAGCCGCGGGCGGGCATCGCCAAGCACGACTACGTGGCCTGGGGGTTCGCCCGCCGCGCCGACGAGGCCGGGATCGACCTGATCCAGCACTGCGAGGTCACCGGGTTCGACACCGACGGGGACCGCGTGACCGGGGTGCGCACCACCCGCGGCGACATCGCATGCGGCACCGTCGCCCTCTGCGCCGCCGGGCACACCTCCACCCTCCTCGACCAGCTCGGGGTGGCCGCCCCGCTGCAGTCGCACCCGCTGCAGGCGCTGGTCTCGGAGCTGCTCGAGCCCGTGCACCCGACGATCGTCATGTCCAACGCCGTGCACGTGTACGTCTCCCAGGCCCACAAGGGCGAGCTGGTGATGGGCGCGGGCGTCGACTCCTACGTCGGCTACGGCCAGCGCGGCGCGTTCCACGTCATCGAGCGCCAGATGGCGGCGGCCGTGGAGCTCTTCCCGGTGTTCGCCCGCGCGCACCTGCTGCGCAGCTGGGCGGGCGTCGTCGACGTCACGCCCGACGCCAGCCCGATCGTCGGCCGCACCCCGTACGACAACGTCTTCCTCAACTGCGGCTGGGGCACCGGCGGGTTCAAGGCCACCCCGGGCCTGGGCTCGGCGTTCGCCGACACCGTGGCCCACGGCCGCCCGCACCCGCTGATCGCGCCGTTCGGCCTGGACCGGTTCGTCACCGGCGCCCTCGTCGACGAGCACGGCGCCGCCGCCGTCGCGCACTAGGACCTGGAGACCCTGATGCAGCTCATCCCCTGCCCCTGGTGCGGTCCCCGCGAGGAGACCGAGTTCAGCTACGGCGGCCAGGCAGGCGTGCCCTACCCCGACGACCCGTCAGCGCTCACCGACGAGCAGTGGGCGCGGTTCGTCTTCGTCCGGGCCAACCCCCGAGGCGCATCCACCGAGCGGTGGTCGCACGCCGCGGGATGCCGGCGGTGGTTCACCGCCGTCCGCGACACCCGCACCTACCGCTTCCTCGACGTCGAGTCCATCGGCGCGTCCCAGCCACCCGACCACACCCCGGCGGTGATCCCGTGACCCGTACCGACGGCCCGGACTGCGTGACCGGCCGGAATCGTGTCGACGGGTACGGCCGCGTCGACCGCAGCCGCACCCTGGCCGTCACCGTGAACGGCAGGCAGTACACCGGTCACCCCGGCGACACCCTCGCCTCGGTCCTGCTCGCCCACGACGTCGGGGCGATCGGGACCAGCATCAAGTACGGCCGCCCGCGCGGCATCGGCGCCGCGTGGACCGAGGACCCCACGGGCCTGGTCCAGATCGAGGAGCCCTTCCCCGAGCCGATGCTGCTGGCGTCCACCGTCGAGATCACCGACGGGCTCGTGGCCCGCGGGGTCGACGGCCAGGGCCGGCTCTCCCAGGTCCCCGACCTCGCCCGGTACGACCGCCTGCACACCCACTGCGACGTGCTCGTCGTCGGCGCCGGACCGGCCGGGCTCACCACCGCCCGGCAGGCCGTCCGGGCCGGGCACAGCGTCGTGCTCGTCGACGACCGCCCGACCCCGGGCGGCACGCTCACCGGCACCGAGCGGATCGACGACCGCCCCGCGCCCGAGTTCGTCGCCGACACCGTCGCCGAGCTCGCCGCCCACCCCGACGTGACCCACCTGCAGCGCACCACCGCGTTCGGGCACTACGACGACGGGTTCGTCCTCGCCCTCGAGCGACGCACCGACCACCTCACCCACGCGCCGTCCGGACGGGCGCGCCAGCGGGTGCACCGCATCCGGGCCGCGCGGATCGTCCTCGCGACCGGGGCGATCGAGCGCCCGGTCGTCTTCGAGGACAACGACCGGCCCGGGGTCATGCTCGCCTCGGCGGCGCGGGACCTCCTGCACCGCCACGGCGTGCTCGCCGGCCGCGAGGTCGTCGTCGCCACCACGAACGACTCGGCCTACGCCGCGGCCCTCGACCTCGCCGGAGCCGGGGCCCACGTCCGGGTCCTCGACGCCCGCCCCGGAGCTCCGGCGAGCTGGGCGCAACGCTGCGCCGCCGCAGACATCGACGTCACCGCGGGTACGACGGTGCGCGGCACCGTCGGCGAGCACCGGGTCCACGGCGTCCTCGTCGGCGACGACCGGCGCGAGGGCGGATGCGACCTGCTGCTGGTCAGCGGCGGCTGGACCCCGACCGCGCACCTGTTCAGCCACGTCGGCGGGTCGCTGGCCTACGACGAGGCCCTCGGGGCATTCGTCCCGGACGGTGCGCTCGCCGGGGTCGAGGTCGTCGGCGCCGCGAACGGCACTCTCGGCCTCGCTGCCGGACTGCGCGAGGCGGGCGGCGCGGACGCACCGACGGCACCCGACGAGACCACCACGCCGGCGCTCGTCACATGGCGCACCGACGGCGACCCGACGCGGCAGTTCGTGGACATCGCGCGCGACGCCACCGTCGCCGACATCGCCCGCGCGGTCGGGGCGGGCATGACCCACCCCGAGCACGTGAAGCGCTACACGACCATCGGCACCGCGCACGACCAGGGCAAGACGTCCGGGATGCTCGCCTCGGGGATCATCGCGGAGCTCACCGGCCGCCCGATCACCGCACTCGGCACGACGACGTTCCGCCCGCCGTTCACCCCGGTCGGGTTCGCGGCGCTCGCCGGGCGCCAGCGGGGCGAGCTGTTCGACCCGGTGCGCACCACCGCGATCCACGACTGGCACGTGCGTGCGGGCGCCGAGTTCGAGGACGTGGGCCAGTGGAAACGGCCCCGCTACTACCCGCAGCCGGGCGAGGACATGACCGCCGCGGTACTGCGCGAGTGCGCCGCGGTGCGAACCCGGGTCGGCATCATGGACGGCTCCACCCTCGGCAAGATCGACGTCCAGGGCCCGGACGCGGCGGTGCTGCTCGACCACCTCTACACGAACCTCATGAGCAGCCTGGCGGTCGGACGCGTGCGCTACGGCGTCATGTGCGGCAACGACGGCATGGTCTTCGACGACGGCACGGTGCTTCGCCTGGCGCAGGACCGGTTCCTGGTCACCACGACGACCGGCAATGCCGCGCACGTCCTGGACCGGATGGAGGAGTGGCTCCAGTCGGAGTGGCCCCACCTGCGGGTCCGGCTCACCTCGGTCACCGAGCACTGGTCGGTGTTCGCCGTCGTCGGTCCCCGCTCGCGCGCCGTCATCGCCCGCGCCTTCCCCGGGCTGAACGTCTCCAACGCCGGGTTCGGCTTCATGACGGGCCAGGACACCGAGCTCGACGGGGTCGCCGTGCGCCTCGCCCGGATCTCGTTCTCCGGTGAGCTCGCCTACGAGGTCAACGTCAGCTCCTGGTACGCGCCGGCGCTCTGGGAGCACCTCGTCGCCGCGGGCGAGCCGGAGGGCATCGCGCCCTACGGCACCGAGACGATGCACGTCCTGCGCGCCGAGAAGGGCTTCCCGATCATCGGCCAGGACACCGACGGCACCGTGTCTCCGCACGACCTCGGCATGAGCTGGGCGGTGTCGACGAAGAAGGACGACTTCGTCGGGAAGCGCTCCTTCGCCCGCGCCGTGAACCACGACCCGGGACGCAAGCACCTTGTCTCGCTGCTGCCGACCGACGAGACGACGAAGCTCCCGGAGGGCTCGCAGATCGTCGCCTGGTGCGACGACGGCACCCTCCCGCCGGCTCCGGTGCCGATGCTCGGCCACGTCACCTCGAGCTACCACAGCGCCGAGCTCGGCCGGCCCTTCGCGCTCGCGCTGGTCAAGGCCGGGCGCGAGCGCATCGGCGAGGTCGTCGGAGTCCCGGTCGGCGCCGCCCTCGTGCCCGCCCGTATCGCCGAGTCCGTGCTGGTCGACCCGCAAGGAGCACGCCGCGATGGCTGACGCGCCCACGCTCACGCGCACCCATCCCCTCGAGGCGTGGCGCCCGGCGTTCACCGCGCTCTCCGACGGGATGGGCAGGACCGACCTCGCGATCGAGCTCCTGCCCCTGACCGCCGCCCTCGACGTGCGCATCGAGCCCGGCACCGACGGCGCGACCGCGGTGGCCGACCTCCTCGGCGTTCCCCTGCCGGCGAGCCCGAACACCTGGACGTCGATCAGCGACGGCCGGGCCGTGTGGCTCGGTCCCGACGAGTGGCTGCTCACCGGCGCCGCGGCGTCGGACGAGGAATCCGTCCGCGCGGTCGTCGGCCCGCACGGGGGTACCGCCGTCGACGTCTCCGCCCAGCGCACCGGGGTGCGCCTGCGCGGACGGGACGCCCGGCGACTGCTCGCCTTCGGCTGCGCGCTCGACCTGCGCCCGGCGTCGTTCCCGCCGGGCTCGTGCGCCCAGACGCTGCTCGGACAGTCCGGGGTCCTGCTCCTCGCCGACCGGGAAGGCGACGGCCCGGACAGCGCCGTCCTCGACGTCGTCGTCCGCTGTTCCTTCGCCGGCTACGTCGCCGGCTGGCTCCTCGACGCCGCCGAGGAGCTGCGGCCAATCCCTGCGGGCCCCGTCACGGACAGCACCGACCAGGAAGGAGACGGGACATGAGCACCAGCACTCCCCGCGTCGTCATCATCGGAGCCGGCATCGTCGGCGCCAACCTCGCCGACGAGCTCACCGAGCGCGGCTGGACCGGGGTCACCGTCCTCGACCAGGGGCCGCTGCCGCTGACCGGCGGTTCGACGTCCCACGCACCCGGTCTGGTCTTCCAGACGAACGCGTCGCGGACCATGAGCGCGTTCGCCTCCTACACCGTCGAGAAGTTCCTCGGCCTCGGCGCGGCCCTCGGGGGCGGGGAGGACGCCTGGTGCTTCAACCAGGTCGGCGGCCTCGAGGTCGCGATCACCCCCGAACGGCTCACCGACCTTCACCGCAAGCAGGGCTGGGCGACGGCGCGGGGCATCCCCGCCGAGATCGTCGACGTCGAGGAGTGCCTCCGGCTGCACCCGCTGCTCGACCCCTCGCGGGTCCTCGGCGGCCTGCACACCCCCACCGACGGGCTGGCCAAGGCCTCCCGCGCGGTGACGGCGCTCATCCGCCGCGCCGAGAGCAGGGGCGCCCGGTTCCGGGGCTCGACCCGGGTCACCGGCATCTCGCAGCACGCGGGCCGGGTCACCGGGGTGACGACCGACGCCGGCGAGGTGCCCGCCGACATCGTCGTGTCCTGCGCCGGGTTCTGGGGGCGAGAGCTCGGCGCGATGGTCGGGATGCGGGTGCCGCTGCTGCCGCTGGCCCACCAGTACGCGTTCACCGGCCAGGTCGCCGAACTGGTCGGTCTGGGCGACGAGGCCGTCGAGGCCCGGCTGCCGATCCTGCGCCACCAGGACCAGGACCTCTACTACCGCGAGCACCACGACCGCCTCGGCATCGGCTCGTACGCCCACCGCCCGATCCCGGTGTCGCTGGCCGAGCTCCCCGAGGTCGACGAGGTCTCCGAGGCGCGCCAGCCCTCGATGCTCCCGTTCACCGAGGAGGACTTCGCCCCCGCCTGGGAGCAGAGCCGGCTGCTGCTGCCCGCGCTGGGCGACTCGAAGGTGGAGACCGGTTTCAACGGCATCTTCTCCTTCACCCCCGACGGCGGGCCGCTGGTCGGCGAGTCCCCCGACGTCGCCGGCTTCTGGATCGCCGAGGCGGTGTGGGTGACCCACTCCGCCGGGGTCGCGCGCAGCGTCGCGCAGCTGCTCGTCGACGGCCGCAGCGAGATCGACCTGCACGGCTGCTCGGTGCACCGCTTCTCCGAGCACGAGACCACCGACGCGTTCGTCTCCGAGACCGCCCAGCAGAACTTCGTCGAGATCTACGACGTGGTCCACCCGCTGCAGCCGCGCCTCTCCCCTCGCGAGGTCCGGGTCAGCCCCTTCCACGCGCGGCAGCGCGACCTCGGCGCGGTCTTCGGCGAGGCCCACGGCTGGGAGCACCCGCAGTGGTACGAGGCCAACGCCCCGCTGGTGGCCGAGCTGCCGTTTCAGTGGCAGCCCCCGACGCGGGACTCCTGGTCGGCGATGTTCCACTCCCCGATCGCCGCCGCGGAGGCGTGGAAGACCCGCACCGGGGTGGCGATGTACGACATGACGCCGCTGACGCGGATCGAGGTGGCCGGGCCGGGTGCCGTGGCGTTCCTGGACCGGCTGACCACCGGGAAGATGGACCGCTCGGTCGGGTCGGTGACCTACACGCTGATGCTCGACGAGGCGGGCGGGATCCGCAGCGACCTCACCGTCGCCCGCCTCGGCGAGGAGCTCTTCCAGGTCGGCGCGAACTCCCACCTCGACCTCGATCACCTGCGGCGCGAGGCGCCCGCTGACGTGACCGTCCGGGACATCACCGGGGGCACCTGCTGCGTCGGCGTCTGGGGGCCGCTCGCCCGCGACCTCGTCCAGCCGCTGAGCCCGGACGACCTCTCGCACGAGGGGCTCAAGTACTTCCGGTGCCGTCCTGCCGACATCGGGGGCATCCCGGTCACCGCGATGCGGGTCTCCTACGTCGGCGAGCTCGGCTGGGAGATCTACACGAGCGCGGAGTACGGGCAGCGGCTCTGGGACGTGCTCTGGGCGGCCGGCCGCGAGCACGGGGTGATCGCCGCCGGGCGGGCCGCGTTCAACAGCCTGCGCCTGGAGAAGGGCTACCGCGCCTGGGGCACCGACATGACCAGCGAGCACGACCCGTACGAGGCGGGCGTGGGGTTCGCGGTGCGCCCGGCCACCAAGGGCGACTTCGTCGGCCGGGATGCGCTGGCGGGCGTCGACGCCGCCACCGTCGCGCGGCGCCTGACGTGCCTGACCATCGACAACGAGCGCAGCGTGGTGCTCGGCGGAGAGCCGGTCCTCGTCGACGGCGAGCCGGCGGGCTACGTCACCTCGGCGGCGTTCGGGCACACCGTCGGCCGCCCGATCGCCTACGCGTGGCTGCCCGCGGGGCTGGAGGTCGGCACCGGGGTCGACATCCGGTACTTCGGCCAGGACGTGCGGGCCACCGTGGCCGCGGAGCCGCTGGTCGACCCCGAGATGACCCGGATCCGGCGCTGACCACCGAGCGCGCCGGGCCGACCGTGGGCTCCTGCTGGCGTCTTGTCGCGGTCTCCTGCGCCGGCCCGACCCACTTGTCGTTCGGATTCACAACGACAAGGCGGGCCGGCTACTGCGGGAGGCCGCGACAAGACGGCGAACGCGACTCGACACGTCGACGACACCGCGCCCGTGCGCCATCCCCGACCCCGCACGAGAGCTCCCCTCGCGCGGGGGGTGGGCTCAGGACAGCGCGCGGGCGAGCTCGGCCAGCAGCACGGGGAGCTGCCCCGCGCACCGCGGGCAGACGCACTCGTTGCCGTGGACCGCCAGCCGGTCGGCCACGCGGAAGGCCGCGTCGAACCGCGGCCCGTCCAGGTCGCCGAGCACGGACTCCGGGGTGTCGGGCTGGTCAGGGATCATGGTCTCGTCGCTCTCTCGGGGTGTGGTGGGACAGGAGTGCCGGGTCAGCCCACGCGTTCGCGGACCCAGTCGTGGAACTCGCCGATGTGGTGCTCGCTGGGCACCAGGACGCCGCCACGGGCGTAGGAGCGGGAGTCCATCGAGACCTGGCAGCGCTCGCAGGCGTCGAAGTCCTGCCGGTTGACCCGATCGAAGAGCTCCACGGACCGGTCGAGGTCGGCGCCGCTCGCGACGACCCCGGGCAGGTAGAGCCAGTCGCAGCGCACGATCGTGCGCTCGGCGGAGACCGGGAACATCCGGTGGAGGACGACGTGGTCCGGGACGAGGTTGACGAACACCTGCGGGCGGACCGTGATGGCGTAGTAGCGACGGTCCTGGTCGGCGCCGACCCCCGGCAGCCGCTCGAGGCCCTCGGACCCGTCGACGGTGAACCCCGCGACGTCGGGGCCGAACTCGGCGCCGTGCCCGACGAAGTACTGGGCCGCGAGGCCGTCGGCGAACTCGGGGAGCACCTCGGTGAGCTCGGGGTGGATCGTCCCGCAGTGGTAGCACTCCATGAAGTTCTCGACGATCTGCTTCCAGTTCGCCGCCACGTCGTAGGTGATGCGGCGACCGAGCGCGAGATCGGCGACCTGGTAGCCGACGATCGCGTCGGGTGAGCCGAGGCGTCCGGCCACGTCGGCGATCACGGTGTCGGAGAAGGAGGGCGGCGCCTCGGCGAGGCAGAGCCAGACGTAGCCGAGCCACTCGCGGACGTGCACCGGGTGCAGGCCGAACTCGACGCGGTCGATGTCGGGCATCTGCGTCAGGTTCGGCGCGGCCGTCAGCTTGCCGTCCAGCCCGTAGGTCCACGCGTGGTACGGGCACTGGAAGGACCGGCGCACCGATCCCTTGTCCTGGGTGCAGAGCCGCGCGCCGCGGTGCCGGCAGACGTTGAGGTACGCGTGGATCTCGCCGCCGCGCCCCCGCGCGACGATCACGCTCTCCCGCCCGACCTCGACGGTCTCGAAGTTCCCGGGATCGGGGATGTCCGCGGCCAGCACCGCGCAGAACCAGCCGGTCTCGAAGATCAGGGCCTGTTCGGCGGTGAAGATCGTCGGATCGGTGTAGTAGCGGCCCGGCAGCGTCTCTCGCAAGCTCGCGGGCAGGGCTTCGCTCGCGGCGGCCGCGGACAGCTCGCTGGTGGTCATGGCGGCGGACTCCTCGTGCCGATCGACCTGACTGCTACTGGTGCGTGTCGCGCAACAAGTCGCTCTATACGCAACAAGAACGATGGAAGACGGCAGACCCCACTGTCAAGCACCTCTTCTGTGCTGTGGACGACGAGGCCGAAACCCGGACGACACCTGGGAGTCCCCTTGACAAGGAACACTGTGGTCTCCCACGGTGAGTGTTGCGCATTGAGCATCGTTGTGCGTTATACGCAACGACACTCGCGAATCTCTCGAGTTCTCGGGCACTCCGAGTCAGCCCGCGTGCACCCACCGTCAGTCCGTGTCCGGAGCGAAGAACGACGACGTGGCCTCTCGCGCCGACCACATCCCCTGGAGTCCAGACATGATCCGTCTCTGCGACGTCGACGAGATCCCCGAGGGCGAAGGCCTGCGCTTCGCCGGGCCGACCCCGGTCGCCGCGTTCCGCGTCGACGACGAGGTCTTCGTCATCGACGACGCGTGCAGCCACCAGGGCGCCTCGCTCTCCGACGGCTACCTCGAGGGGTGCTGGGTGGACTGGGCCGATCTTGAGCACGCGGGCGCCGGGGCCCTGGCCGTGGCCGTGGCCGGCGCGCAGGACGACGTGGCGTGAGGACGACGAGGCCGACCTCGCCCTCGGACCGCACCTCGGTGTGGCGGGCGCCCTCAGATGACGGCGCGGACCGCCTTCTCGAACCCGATGACGTGCTCGTGGGCCAGCGTCGCCGCGAGCTCCCCGTCGCCGTCGGCGATCGCGCGGAGCAGTCCGGCGTGCTCGCCGACGTGGCGGTCGAAGCCGGGCATGCGGTCGAGGAAGAGGCAGAAGATGCGCGTGGCCAGGTTGTCGTAGCGGACCAGGGTGTCCTCGAGGTGCGGGTTGCCCGACGCCTGATAGATCGAGCGGTGCACGCGCATGTCCCAGCGCATCAGCTCGTCACGGCTCAGGGTCGTCACGTCGAGCGCGTCGGTGGCCTCGGCGAGCTCGCCGAGGCCGGCGCGCAGCGAGGCCCCGCCCGCGCCCTCGGCCGCCCGGCGCGCGGCCAGCGGCTCGAGCTGGGTCCGGATCTCGGAGATGTACGCGAGGTCGGTGATGTCCACGGCCGTCGCGAACGTCCCGCGGCGCGGGTACGACACCACCAGCCGGTCGACCTCGAGGCGCTTGAGTGCCTCGCGGACCGGGGTCCGCCCGACCTCCAGCTCCTCGACGAGGGCGACCTCGTCGACGGGGGCCATCGGTGGGATCTCCAACATGATCAGTTTGTCCTGGATCGCGCCGTACGCGCGCTCGGAGAGCGAGATCGGCGCGGCCGGGGCGGCTTCCTGCGGCTGGACGGTCACGCCGGGCAGCGTACCGCGATGACGCCGACCTTTCACCACAACGCCGACGACTGATATATTAACTGCCGCACATCACGCGCGACGGCCTCGGGAGCGCACCATGACCCTGTCGGTGTTCGACCTGTTCAAGGTCGGGATCGGGCCGTCGAGCTCGCACACGGTCGGGCCGATGCGGGCCGCCTTCCGGTTCGTCTCGCGCCTGATCGACGACGGCATGCTCGAGCGCACCGTCCGCGTCCGCTGCGAGCTGTTCGGGTCGCTCGGCGCCACCGGTCACGGCCACGGCAGCGTCCCCGCCGTCGTCCTCGGTCTGTCCGGGGAGCAGCCGCACCTGGTCGACCCGGTGGCGGCGGGCCCCGCCGTCGAGACCGCCCGCGCGCAGGGTCGGCTGCTGCTGGGCGGCAAGCGCGAGATCGACTTCTCCGTCGACGACGACGTCGTGCTGCACCGGCGTCGACGGCTCGACTTCCACAGCAACGGGATGCGCTTCGCCGCGCTCGACGCCGACGGCGGGCTGCTCGAGCACCGGGAGTACTTCTCGGTGGGCGGCGGGTTCGTGCTCGGCGAGGACGAGACCGGACGGGCGGTCGTCGTCGAGGACCCCACTCCGGTCCCCCACCGCTTCGGCACGGGCGCCGAACTGCTGGCGCTCACCCGCGCCACCGGGCTGCCGATCAGCGCCGTCGTGCTGGCGAACGAGCTCGCCTGGCGCCAGGAGCCCGAGATCCGGGCGAGCCTGCTGCACCTCTGGTCGGTCATGCGCGAGTGCGTCGAGCGGGGCACCGCGACCGAGGGCGTGCTCCCGGGCGGGCTGCGGGTGCGCCGCCGCGCGCCCGCGCTGCGGCGGCGCCTCGAGAGCGGGGTCGACGAGCCGGACTCGCTGCACGCCATGGAGTGGGTGACCCTGGTGGCGCTGGCGGTGAACGAGGAGAACGCCGCGGGCGGGCGGGTCGTGACTGCGCCGACCAACGGCGCGGCCGGGATCGTGCCCGCGGTGCTCAGCTACGCGGCGCGCTTCCTCCCGGGCTTCGGCGACGACGACGTGGTGCGCTTCCTGCTCACCGCGGGCGCGGTCGGGCAGCTGCTCAAGCAGAACGCCTCCATCTCCGGCGCCGAGGTCGGCTGCCAGGGCGAGGTCGGCTCGGCGTGCTCGATGGCGGCGGCCGGTCTGGCAGAGGTTCTCGGCGGCACCCCGGAGCAGGTCGAGAACGCGGCCGAGATCGGGATCGAGCACCACCTCGGGCTGACCTGCGACCCGGTCGGCGGGCTGGTGCAGATCCCCTGCATCGAGCGCAACGCCGTCGCCGCCGTCACCGCCATCACCGCGGCGCGCATGGCCGTGCGCGGCGACGGCATCCACCACGTCTCGCTGGACACGGCGATCAAGACCATGCGCGAGACCGGCGCCGACATGTCGGTCAAGTACAAGGAGACGGCCCGCGGCGGGCTCGCTCTCAACGTCGTCGAATGCTGAGAGGACCCGCCGTGCGGTTCGTCGACAGGCGGGACCGCGGCGCACGTGAGTGCTCAGCGGTGCTCGAGCAGGGCCCGGGCCAGGCTCGCCGCCTCGGCGGCGGCGTCGGCGGGCAACCGTCCGGCCTCGAGCGCATCGGCCGTGGTGCGCAGCCAGGCGATCAGCGGCCCACCGACCGCCGGGGAGAGCGCGACGAGCCACGGCGCGGAGCGGGCGCGGGCGTCGGCGACGTGCTCGGTGGTGCCGTCGTCGTACCGGGCGACGACCTCCGGGCGGGAGGCCAGTAGCCCGGCGGTTTCCCAGGACCCGCCCGGCGTGCGCGCGTGCAGCTCCTCGAGGAGCGCTGCGGCGGAGCGCAGCAGCGACGCGATCTCCGGGGGTGAAGCGCTCACGGCGTCCTTTCCGTCGACGGGTGATCCCCTCCCTACCTCGGGGACGCCGGTGAGGCAGCGTCGCCGCTCCGGTCGGAACTCGGTAAGAACGTCCTCACCCCCACCGGGCACCCGGGCGGGGACCGGCACGATGGGCCCATGCCGCAGCGCGTGCTGGTCGCCGACGACGACCGCGCCATCCGTGAGTCCCTCGCGCGCGCCCTGGAGCTCGAGGGCTACGAGGCCGTGCCCGCCGTCGACGGCGTCGAGTCCCTCACCCGCGTCCGCAAGGAGTCCTTCGACGCGCTGGTCCTCGACGTGATGATGCCCGGCGTCGACGGGCTGGCGGTGTGCCGTGTGCTGCGCGCCGACGGCGACCGGACCCCCGTGCTCATGCTGACCGCGCGCCAGGAGACCGCCGACCGCGTCGCAGGGCTGGACGCGGGCGCGGACGACTACCTGCCCAAGCCCTTCGAGCTCGACGAGCTGCTCGCGCGGCTGCGGGCCCTGCTGCGGCGGGCTTCGTTCGCGGCGCCCGAGGACCGCGGCGCCCTGCGGATCGACGCCCTGCACGTCGACCCGGCCGCGCGGCGCGCGTGGTGGGCCGACGAGGAGCTGACGCTGTCCAAGACCGAGTTCGACCTGCTGGAGCTGTTCGTCCGCAACGAGGGCATCGTGCTCGACCACACCACGGTCTACGAGCGGATCTGGGGCTACGACTTCGGCGCCGACTCCAAGAACCTCGCCGTCTACGTCGGCTACCTGCGGCGCAAGCTCGCCGCGGCCGGTGCGCCCGCACTGATCCACACCGTGCGCGGTGTCGGCTACACGGTGCGCAGGCCGTGAGCCTGCGTGCGCGGTTCGCGCTGGCGTTCGCCCTGGTCAGCGTGGTCGTCGCGGGCCTGGTCGGGGTGCTGAGCTACCACGCGGCCGCCGAGCGCATCACCCAGGCGAACGACACCACGCTCGCCGCCGCGACGACCGCGCTCGGCGAGAACCAGACCGGCATCCTCGCGTCCACGCCCCCGCCGCCCGGCGGGGACGGCCCGCAGGACTCCGACCGAGGTGACCGCGACTCCCCCGGCCGGTTCCAGCTGCTGGTCGGCCGCCGGCTCGCCGCGGACGGCGCCGTCACCGTGCTCGGCGGGCGCGCGGTGCCGCTGCCCGTCACCGACACCGCGCGCGGCCTGGCCGCCGACACCGCCGCGGGCCGGACGGACACCACCGAGATCGTCGTCGGGCACGACGACTACCGGATCCTCACGACCGCCCTCGGCGAGGGCCGGGGCGCACTGCAGGTCGCGATGGACGTCGACCTCTCCCACCGGGTGCTGCGGGGGATGGCGAACGAGATCGCCCTGGTCAGCGGGATCGTGCTCGTCGTGGCGGCCGGGGCCGGGTGGCTGCTGGCCGGGCGGATCACGCGGCGGCTCGTCCGCCTGACCGGGCTGGCCGAGCAGATCAGCGCCCGGGGCGGCGTGTCCGGCCCCGGCGCCGACACGCTGCAGGTCCCGGTCGAGGGGTCCGACGAGGTCGGGCGGCTCTCGGCGTCGTTCACGACGATGGTCGAGCGGCTCGCCGGCGCGCGCGAGGCCCAGGACCGGCTCGTCCAGGACGCCGCCCACGAGCTGCGGACCCCGCTGACCAGCCTGCGCACCAACACGAGCGTGCTGCGTCGCTTCGACGAGCTCGCCCCCGAGGCCCGGGAGCGGCTGCTGGCCGACGTGGCGGGCGAGACGCGCGAGCTCTCCCACCTCGTCGACGAGCTCGTCGCCCTGGCGCTGTCCGGGCAGAGCGAGGAGCCCGAGGAGGCGGTGGAGCTGGGCCTGCTCGCCCGGCAGGCCGCCGACCGGGTGGGCCGCCGCAGCGGCCGGGAGATCGTGGTCGATGCCGACGCCGTTGTCGTGCGCGGGTACCGGGCGAGCCTGGAACGCGGCATCGGGAACCTGCTGGAGAACGCGGCAAAGTTCGACGGCGAGGGCGGCGAACCGATCGAGGTCCGGGTCCGGGAGGGCACGACGACCGTCCGCGACCACGGCCCGGGCATCGCGTCCACCGACGCCGACCGGGTCTTCGACCGCTTCTATCGCGCCGACGCCGCGCGCGGGCTCCCCGGCTCCGGGCTCGGCCTGGCGATCGTCCGCGACGTCGCCGAGCGCCACGGCGGGGCCGCCTTCGTGACGACCCCGTCCGGGGGCGGCGCCAGCGTCGGGTTCGGCGTCGCGGCCGAGCGGGTCGTCCCCCGCACCGGATCAGGCCGCGTGCCACCGGACCCGACGACCGTGGGCGGCAGCGCCACGACGTGACGCGCGGTCACCGATCCGTCGACGTCACGAACATCGCCGTCATCGTCGTCTGCCCGGGCCGCCCACCCGAGATCGGGTGGCCGATGAACAGCTCGGCGCCGCTGACGAGCAGCAGGGCGAGCGCGAACACGCCGATGGCGGTGAGCGCGAGCTGGGGCAGCCCGCGCGACGCCCTCCGGCGAGGTCTCCCCGAGGGCGTCACAGACGCTCGATTGGTCACGGTCGGATAACGACCGACCCGAACGGGTGATACGGCGTCGATGTCGCCCGGCGATTCCCGGCGCGGGCCACCCGGCTCTTACCCGACTC
>NZ_DASXJS010000197.1:0-7475 GCF_036497245.1 Actinomycetospora sp.
GGACCCTAGCCGCGTCACCCGCTCCCGCCGGGCGCGGTGGCCCGGGGCGCCGGGTCGGGCGGCGCCGAGTCCTCGGAGACGTCCCCGAAGCGGGCGAGGGTGAGGGCCCCGAGGATCGTCACGAGGAATCCGACGAGCGCGAGGGTCCCGAACTCCACCTCGTCGCCCAGCACCAGGAGCCCGACCAGCCCCGGGAAGACGGTCTGCCCGACGACCGTGCCCGCGGTCGCGGCCGTCACCGACTCGCGCTGCAGGGCGGTCGCGTAGAAGAGGAACGCGAGGAACCCCGCGGTGGGGAGCACCCAGGTGGCGGGGTCGAGGGCGAGCGCAGCGACCGAGCTCGGGTCGATCACCCGGCTGGCGAGGCTGGTCAGGCCGAACCCGCAGCCGGCCAGCAGGCCGAGCACGGCGCCCGCGATGCGTGGTGGCAGCCGCCCGGCGAGCCAGCCGAGGACGGCGAGCAGCCCGACGGCGACCAGGAGCGTGACGTGCAGGGTGGTGTCCCCGTGCGACGGGCCCTGGCGTCCGGCGAACAGGCCCAGCACCACCAGGCCGGCGCACACGGCGACTACCGCGGCCTTCTCGACCCGTCCGAGGTGGGTGCCGAGCACCCGTCGGGCGACCACCGCGGTGACGGCGAGGTTGGCCGAGGTGGCGGCCTGCACGAGGAACACCGGGCTGACCCGCAGCGCGGTGAAGGTCGCCGCGAAGCTCGCGAGGTCGAGCCCGAGGCCGGCCCAGAAGCGCCACCGCCGGGTCAGGTCCAGCAGCAAGTGCACGTGGACGCCCCGGCCGCTGTCGGGGACCGAGCGGGCCGCGACCGCCTGCACGACGGCGGCGGTCCCGGAGAACACCGCGGCGCACAGCGCGACGAGGACGCCCCACCACACGGCGTCAGCCCTCGTCGGGCGCCAGGTCCGGCGGAATCCCGGGCCACGGCGGGACGAGGTCGAGGTGCTCGGCCGGGTGGCCGGTGAACCGCGGCGGGCGCTTCTCGAGGAAGGACGTGACGCCTTCCGCGGCGTCCGCCTCCCGGCCGAGAGCGGAGATCACCCGTGTCTCGGTGCGGTGGGCGTCCCACGGCGACTCGGTGTCGAGCATCGACCAGAGCATGCGGCGCGAGAGCGCCACCGAGACCGCCGACGTGTTCTCGGTGATCTCCGCGGCCAGCGCGGCGACCGTCGGACCCAGCTCGTCGGGCGGGACCACCCGCGACACCAGGCGTCCGCGCAGCGCCTCGTCGGCGTCGAACACCCGGCCGGTCGCGACCCACTCCATGGCCTGCGAGATGCCCACGATCCGCGGCAGGAACCAGCTCGAGGCACCGTCGGGGGCGATACCCCGGCGCGCGAAGACGTAGCCGAACCGCGCCGTGTCGGCGGCGATCCGGATGTCCGCGGCGAGCGGCATGGTGGCGCCGACTCCGACCGCGGGTCCGTTGACGGCCGCGATCACCGGCTTCGCCGAGGCGGCGATCCGGAGGACGACCACGCCACCGAGGTCCCGCGGGGCGCCGCCGAGCGTGCCCCCGGCGGAACGGCGGGCGTCGGCGTTCCGGGAATGGTCGAAGGTGCCGCCGCCCGCCCCGAGATCGGCACCTGCGCAGAAGCCGCGACCGGCGCCGGTCAGCACCACGACGCGGACGTCGTCGTCCGCGTCGCACCGGTCGAAGGCCTCGACGAGCTCGTGGGCCATCGTCGGGGTGAAGGCGTTGAGGCGGTCCGGCCGGTCCAGGGTGATGGTCGCGACCCCGGCGACCGTCTCGCAGCGGATCTCGGTGGTGATCGCGCACCTCCCCGGGTGGTCGTGGCCGTCGCGGGGGTCAGCCTGTCAGCCCGCCCGTCACCGCGCCCCGTGCGGTTCCCCGCCGTCGCCGAGTGCGAGCCGGAGCCGGGCGTCGATCCCGGCACGGCCCTCGGTGCTGTTGTCGACGGCCAGGTGTGGCACGTCGGGCGGTGTCGCGGGCCGCATGCGTGCCGTGAACGTGTCGAACGCCGCCAGCTTGCCTGCGTCGCGGTCGAGCGCGCGCGCCTCCAGCCGCCTGCGCAGGGTCGGTGCGTCGCAGCCGACCCACACGAGGCGCACCGGATCGCCCCCGAGATCGGTGACCCACCGCCGCCAGCGGGCGGGGTCGCGGATCTGGCCGGTGAAGGGGGCGGTGAGCAGGACGGGGCATCCCCGTTCGCGGATCTCCCGGGCGACGGCGGTCATCCCGCCGTACTCGTGGGACTTGATGTGGTCGTCGTACCAGGGCCCCTCGCGCTCCCCGCCGGGGCGACCCGCGACGGCGAGGGTGGCGGCGACGAAGCCGCCGTAGAGGGTGTCCTTGTCGAGCAGGGCCGGCACCGGGCGCAGCAACGCCAGCAGCCGGTCGGCCACGGTGCTCTTGCCCGCCCCGGGCGCGCCGGCGACCACCCACACGTCCGCGCCCGGCCGGGACGCGGACGTGTGGACGTCGGTCACGGCCGGTGCGACCCCACCTGCCTGGCCACCGTCGTCAGCCGCTCGCGGGCGCCGTGGCGCAGGCCCGCGGCGACCGAGCGGAACCGGGGCGGGGTGCCGGGCTTGCGGGCATAGCGCGGCGGCATGCCGAGAACGACGAACCGGCGCAGGTAGTACGGGGTGCGGTCGGTCTCGAGGCCCTCGCACAGGGCGTCGAAGGTCTTCGGGTCCATCCACTCGCCCGCCGACGTGTAGCTGATCATCATCGAGTTCTCGAATGCATACCAGGTGGACGGGAACTCGAACCGCAGATGAACATCGTCGGTCGACTCATCCCGTTCGACCCGATAGATGGGGTTGATCTGGAGCGTCCCGGCGCCATGCGGCGGGCCGTCGAATGCGTCGACGTCGACGAACAGCGACTCGTCGCGGCTGGAGATCAGCGCGAGCCACTTGCGCCCGGTGAAGTCCTCGGGCGGGCGCGGTGTCGCCAGCTGGACGCCGCGACCCGCGCGGTAGTTCTCGAAGAGCTCGTCCTCACAGGCCAGGCGCCACGGTGCACCGCGCAGCAGGGAGACATAGCCCGCCGGGTCGCGCTCCTGGTCGGTGTCGTGCGGCTCGAGCTCGGCGTTGCCGATGCGGTCGAGGAGCACGGTGTCCGCCTTCGCGATCCGCCGCAGCTCGTCCATCGCCTCCTGCTGGGTGGGGAAGAGGTGGAACGCATCGGTGCACACCGAGGCCGAGAACGCGTCGTCGGCGAACGGCAGGGAGTCCAGCCGGCCCGAGCACACGTAGCTCTGGTCCGGGGCGATATAGCGTCGCGCCACCCACAGCTGGAAGAAGTTCCGGTCGAGGCCGACCGAATCGATCGGATTCTTCCGGACGGAGAGGTGGTACATGATGTGCCCGAACCCGCACGCCATGTCCAGAATGGGGCCGGAGTTCTTGGGCAGGGATTCGAGGAACGAGATCGACGACAGGTAACGGGGCTGGCCGAACCGGATGAAGAAGTACGGGAACAGCTCGCCGTTGATCCGGTCGGAGGAGCGCTCGTAGCACAGCTCCATCCAGTCCTGCGCCGTCAGGGAGTCGATCTCGCCGAGCAGCGCGCGGACCTCGCCGCGACGGGCCTCGTGCGCCAGGTGCGGCCACGGTCCCCGGGTGAAGGGGAGGCGGACGCCGGGGCGGGAGCCCAGGTTCATCGGGGTCGGCGGGGGGAAGGCCAGCAGCTCCACGAGGGACTCGAGGGGGTCATCGCCACGGATGAGCTCGACCAGCCGCGCCACGGTGGGCCCGTCGACCTCGGCCCGCTCGGTCATGTGGTCCTGCACGTCGACCTGGCCCTGGCGGATCACCGGGATGCCGTCGACGACCGGGTACTCGCTGCACTGGCAGGCCAGGACGCCGAAGATCCCGCCCTCGAGCGGCTGCGTCGATGCGGGCGTGAATGCCAGAGTCTCGCGGCATTCGGGGCAGACGAGATCGATCGGAGCCAGTCGGGGGTCCGTTGTCGATTCAGTGGGCGTAGTGCTCACGGTGATCCCCCGGGAAGTCGGGACGGGTCAGTTCGGACCCACACCGTAACGAGGGCTCCCGGTCGCCCGAATCGGGGTGGGGTTCCCACTTGTACCGCCGGTGAAACCCGTGAAATGTCCGATTCTGTGACATCGCGGTCATATATCGCACGGTCGATATCTCGACGGGATTTCGTCACCCGACGGGGTGGCCCGTCCCGGGCCCCCGCTGCGCTGCGTCAGCCCAGCGACCGCAGACGCGGGACGAGGTCCTCGCCCACCTGGTCGAGGAAGCGCTGCTGGTCGGCTCCGGGACCGTGCAGGACGAGGTGATCGAGTCCGGCCTCGACGTAGGGACGGATCTGCTCGACCGCCTCGTCCGGGTCCGAGGTGACGATCCACCGCTTGGCGATCTGGGAGATCGGCAGCTCGTCGGCGAGCTTCTCCATCTCCTGGGACGAGGTGACCGACTGCTTCTGCTCGGGGGTCAGCGACAGTGGCGCCCAGAACCGGGTGTTCTCGAGCGCGAGATCGGCGTCCCGGTCGTACGAGATCTTGATCTCGATGGTGCGGTCGATCCCGTCGATCCCGGGGTTGCCCGCCTTCTCCCGCCCCTCGGCGAGCGAGGGCATGAGCTTGTCGGTGTAGAGCTCCATGCCCTTGCCGGAGGTGCAGATCATGCCCTCCCCGACTCGCCCGGCGTAGCGCGCCATCTGCGGGCCACCGGCAGCGACGTAGACCGGCACCGGGGTGTCCGGGCGGTCGTAGATCGAGGCGTCGACGGTCGTGTAGTACTCGCCGTCGAAGTTCACCGCCTCCTCGGTCCAGAGTGCCCGCATCAGCCGGACGGACTCGCGCAGACGGGCGAAGCGCTCCTTGAAGTCGGGCCACTCGCGCCCGGAGACCGCGACCTCGTTGAGGGCCTCGCCCGTCCCGACGCCCAGGACCACGCGGCCCCCGGTGAGCAGGGACATCGTCGCGAAGTCCTGGGCGAGCACCGCGGGGTTGTAGCGGAAGGTCGGGGTGAGCACGCTCGTGCCGAGCTGGATGCGCGAGGTCCGCTCGCCGACCGCGGCCAGCCACGGGATCGCGGCGGGCGCGTGCCCGCCCTCGTGACGCCAGGGCAGGAAGTGGTCCGAGACCCACGCGCTCTCGAGGCCGACCTGCTCGGCGTGCACGGCGAACTCGACCAGATCTCTCGGGCCGAACTGTTCGGCGGACGCCTTGTACCCGATCTTCACGGTCACGGGGCGGGTTTCCCTTCGCGCACGGCAGGGCGGAAACGATCGCGAGCGAGCCTACGCGGCAGCGGGGGTCGCGGCCCGGCAGCGGCGCTCGGCCCTACCGCCGAGCAGCGGAGCGACGCAGAATTTAAGATGTATTAGAACCATCGAGCGTCCCGGAGGATTCCATGCAGAGCGGTGCCCCGGTGTGGCCCGACGAGGACCAGCGCGACCTCGCCGAGGCGGTGCGGACGCTGCTGACGCGGCGGGCCGACAGCAGCGGCATCCGCGCCGCGATCGCCTCGGACACCGGGTTCGACGCGGGGCTCTGGCGCACCCTCGGCGGCGACCTCGGTGTCGCCGGGCTCGCGGTCGCGGCCCGCCACGGCGGCTCCGGGGCGGGCCCGGGAGAGCTGGCGGTGGTCGCGCGGGAGCTGGGCCGCGTGGTCGCACCGAGCCCGTGGCTCGCCACGGTGCTCGCGGCCGAGGTCCTCGGGTGCGCGGGCGAGGACGACCGTGCTGCGGCCGAGGTGCTGGCGGCCGTCGCGACGGGCGACCGGCGGGCCACCGTGGCCCTCCCGCTCGACGGGAGCGACCCGGCCGACCAGCCGTCCCCGCGCGCCGAACCGACGCCCGACGGGACCGGTGTCGCGGTCACCGGCACGCTGCCCGACGTCCTCGACCCGCACGCGGACGATCTCGTCGTGCTCGTCGCCACCACGGCCGGGCCCCGCCTGGCCGTCGTCGGAGCGGGCGAGGTGACCGTCGAGGACCTCGAGGGGCTCGACCTCACCCGCAGGCGCGGGCGGATCGGGCTGGACCGGGCGGCCGGGCGCCTGCTGGCCGTGCCCGATCCCCACGGGGCCGTCCGCCGCGGGGCCCGGCTCGCCCTCCTGCTCCGGGCCGCCGAGCACGTGGGGCTGGCGGGCACGTGCCTGGACCTCGCCGTCGAGTACGCCCGCACCCGTCGCCAGTTCGACCGGCCGATCGGCTCCTTCCAGGCGGTCAAGCACCTGTGCGCCGACCTCCTCGTCGCCCTGGAACAGGCGCGGGCCGTCCTGCACGACGCGGTCGTGGCCGCCCAGTCCGACCCCGACGGCGCCGGGCCGGCGATCCGCGCGGCGGCCCTGACGGCCGGGGACGCCGCGCGGGACGTCGTGGGCGGCACGGTCCAGGTCCTCGCGGGCATCGGCTTCACGTGGGAGCACGACGCCCACCTGTACTTCCGCCGGGCCCACGCCTCGGCCGTGCTCTTCGGCGGCCCGGACGTCCACCGGCGCGCCCTCGCCGGGGACGCCCTCGGCCGGGTGGCGCCCGCCGCGACCACGGGCGGACCGGACGACCTCACGGCGTTCGCCGCCCGCGTCGACGACTGGCACGCCTCCCGGCCGCCGCTGCCCGCGGCGACGCGACGGGACTCCGCCGCCGGCCGGACCTGGTTCGACGCGGCGACCGCCTACCGGCGCGACCTCGCCGCCGCCGGCCTGGCCGGCCTCACCTGGCCCGTCGAGTACGGCGGGCAGGGACTCGATCCGGCGTACGAGGTCGCGTTCGCCCGCGGAACCCGGGGACACGAGACCTTCAGCGAGGTCTTCACCGTCGGCGTCGGGATGTGCGGGCCGGTGATCCTCGCCCTGGGAAGCGCCGCGCAACGGTCCCGGTACCTCCGGCCGCTGCTGCACGGCGAGGAGTACTGGTGCCAGCTGTTCTCCGAGCCGGAGGCCGGCTCGGACCTCGCGTCACTGCGCACCCGGGCGGTGCCCGACGGCTCCGCCGGTGCCGGCTGGCGCGTCGACGGACAGAAGGTGTGGACGACGTTCGCGCACTTCGCCGACCACGCACTGCTGCTTGCGCGCACCGACCCGGACGTCCCGAAGCACCGCGGGCTGACGATGTTCGTCGTCGACATGGGCAGTCCTGGCGTCCACACCCGGCCGCTGCGCCAGATGACCGGCGACGAGGAGTTCTGCGAGGTCTTCCTCGACGACGTCGCCCTGCCTGCGGACGCCGTCGTCGGAGAGATCGGCGGCGGGTGGAAGGCCGCGCTGACCATGCTCGCCCACGAACGGCGCGCCCTCGGCCGTGACCCGCTCGCCCTGGCGCCCCCGGTGACCCTGCGGCACCTGGTCGGCCTCGTCGCGGAGCGGGAGGTGGGCGCGACCGACCGGGACCGGGTGGTCGACCTGTGGGTGCGCGAGCGGGCGCTGCGGGCGTTCGGCGACCGGCTCGCCGCGGCCGGTGTCGCGGGGGAGGACCCCGGCGCGCTGGCCTCGGTCGGGAAGCTCGCGGCCGCGGG
>NZ_DASXJS010000198.1:0-8197 GCF_036497245.1 Actinomycetospora sp.
AGGTGCCAGTCGTCGGGCAGCCCGTCGGTCGCCGAGTACTGGCACATCGGGGCGACCCAGATCCGGTTGCGCACGGTGGTGCCGCGCAGGGTGATCGGGGTGAAGAGCTCACTGGTCACGTGACGGTTCAACGACCTCGACGGCCGGTGGCTTCCGCCTTGTGAGCAAGGTCGGAGGCCACCTATCGCCCGCTCTCCCCGAGCCCGTCGCGGAGCTGGGACAGGGTCTTGGCGAGCAGGCGGGACACGTGCATCTGGGAGATCCCGACCTCGTCGGCGATCTGCGACTGCGTCATGTTCTTGAAGAACCGCAGCATGATGATCGTGCGCTCGCGCGGGGCCAGGTCGGCCAGCAGCGGGGCCAGCGACTGCTGGTACTCCACCTTGTCCAGCGCGGCATCGGCCTCCCCGAGCAGGTCGGAGACGGTGCCCGAGTCGGGGTCGTCGACGAGCATCTCGTCCAGCGAGCCCGACCGGTACGCGTTGGAGGCCTCCAGGGCCTCGAGCACGTCCTCCTTGGGCAGGTTCAGGTTCGTCGCGAGCTCGGTCGCCGTCGGGGCCCGCCCGAGCGTCTGCGACATCTGCGACATCGCCGCGGACAGCGTGACGTTGAGGTCCTTGAGCCGGCGGGGCACCCGCATCGCCCACGCCTGGTCCCGGAAGTGCCGCCGCACCTCGCCGGTGATCGTCGGGACCGCGTAGGACAGGAAGTCGGTGCCCCGCTCCGGGTCGTAGCGGTCGACGGCGTTGATCAGCCCGAGGGTGGCGACCTGCTCCAGGTCCTCCTCGGGCTCGCCGCGCCGCGAGAAGCGCCGGGCGATGTGCTGGGCCACCGGGAGGTGACCGCGGACGAGCTCGTCGCGCAGCTCCGCGCGGCGCGGGTCCCCGTCGGGCAGGGCCGCGTGCTCGGCGAGCATCGGCATGAGGTGGTCGTACTCACCCCGTGAGCCGCGCCGCTCCGGCTTCGCGGTCGCCTCCGGGGAGGATTCGGTCGTGTCGGTCTCGCTGTCGGCCTCACGAGCCGTCACGACAGTGGGGTCCCGAGACGCTCGACGGACAGTCTCAGGGCCAATCGGAACGGGTCTCCGGCCTGGCCCGGGGTGGCCGAGAGCATGCGGACGTCTCCGGCCAGCGTCGTGAGGACTCGCCACCCGAAGGAGTCGGTGTCCAACCGCTCCGCTCCGGTGGTCAGGACCGATGCGGTCACCGTGATGCGCTCCTCGTGGACGTTGAAGGTGCAGGTCAGGCGCGTCTCTGGACGGGCCAGCGCGACGAGGCTCGAGCACGCCTCGTCGACGGCCATCCGCAGGTCGGCCACGGCGTCGAGGGTGAACTCCGCGCGGGCGGCGAGATCGGCGGCGACGGTGCGCATGGTGATCACCGCTCGCGGTCCGGCCGGGACGCGGACCTCGACGTCCTCCGGTGGGTCGAACCGGTCGCCGGGCACGCCGGAGCCGCACGTGAGCCGGCCGTTCGTGACAGGGGGGTCGGGCCGGGCCACGAGCACCTCCTCGTCGGGTCCGCGCCGCACCCCGGACATCCACGGGGGAGCGCGTCGATCTCCGCGGCGCGGGCGGTTCCCCGGCCGTTCTCGGTCGCCCGTCGTGTACCCGAGGCCCCTGCCGACAAACCGGCGGTCACCGTGGAGCGGGGTGTCCGTCTAGTCCGGGAGGGATTCGTGACGGTCCGCTTCGGCCCCGATCGAGGCCGCCGAGGCCACCGCCGCGGCCAGGTCGTCGTGCAGCGTGAGCGCCCGGTCCAGCCCGGTGACGGCGAGCGGACGGCGCACCGTCCGGGTGGAACCCGCGAGGAGCAGCGCCGAGCCGCGTAGGCGCAGGTCGTCGGTGAGCTCGAGGAGCATCGTCATCCCCGCCGACGCGAGCAGCACCACCCTGGTGAGGTCGAGCACGACGGCGGGGGCGCCCGTCTCGAGCGCCCGCTCGACGCCGGCCCGCACGGTCCCGAGCGACTCGGCGTCGACGTCCCCGACAACCGTGACGACCGGTACACCGGGCGGGGCCTCCTGCACCGCCACCTCGGCGGCACCGGGCTCCGGAACACCGGCGTCGGGACGATCGGAGTGCACTCGGCCTCCAGGGGCACGGGCGCCCGCGGCCGCCCGGGGTGGACCTGGGCGCGGCGGGAAGCAGAGGGCACGACCGGACGGTCGGTGGGAACCGGAGGCCGAGGCTGGACCCCGCGGCAGGTCGCTGTGTCCGTAACGACGCCCGGCCGACCGGGGTCACGCACCGTCGGCGGCTCCCCGCCGTCCGGGTGGCTTCAGTGCCCCCGCAGCGCCTGCACGGTCGCGTGCACCCGGGGGTCGCGCAGCAGCTCCTCGGTCGGGAGCGGCAACGGGATGCGCCAGTTCGGGTAGGCGTCGGTGGTGCCGGGCAGATTCGGCTGGCGCACCTCGTCGAGCACGTCGGTGAAGGAGGCCAGCACGATCCGTGAGGCCGCCCGCGCCAGGGCGGCGTGCATCGCCGCGACGACCGCCTCCTCCGAACGGTCCGCGCCGAGCACCCCCTGGGCCACCAGCATCTCCTCGAGCTCGGCGCGCTCGCGGGCGGACTGCTCGCGGGCGGTGTCGGGGTCGGTGAGCAGCCCGGCGGCCTCCCGCGCCCGGACGTGCTCGTCGCGCAGGAACCCCACCGCGGTCGGCAGGTCGTGCGTGGAGATCGTCCCGAGCGTGGTCTCGGACCACTCCTGCGGCGGCAGCAGGTGGCCCTCGTCGTCGCGCTGGAACCACAGCACCGCGCACCCGAGCATCCCGCGTGCGGCGAGCCCCTCGGTGACCTCGGGCTCGACGGTGCCGAGGTCTTCTCCGACGACGATCGCCCCGGCCCGGGTGGCCTCGATCGCCAGGACGGCGAGCATCGCCCGGGCGTCGTAGGCGACGTAGGTGCCCTCGGTGGCGGGCCGACCCGGCGGGATCCACCACAGTCGCCACAGCCCGGCGACGTGGTCGATCCGCACGCCGTCGGCGTGGTGCAGGACCGCGCCGAGCATCTCGCGCAGCGGCGCGTAGCCGGCCTCGGCGAGGCGGTCGGGCCGCCACGGGGGCAGCGACCAGTCCTGGCCGAGCTGGTTGAAGTCGTCCGGCGGGGCACCCACGTGCACCCCGGGCGCGAGGAAGGACTGCAGCGCCCACGCATCCGCCCCGTCGGGTGCGCACCCCACCGCGAGGTCGGCGATGAGGCCGACCGGCATGCCGAACGTGGCGGCGTGGGCCTCGGCGAGCTGGCCGTCGAGCAGGTACTGGCACCACGCGTGGAAGACGATCCGGTCGGCGAGCTCGGCCTGCGCGGCCGGGATGTCCGGACCGTCGGGGGCACGGAGGCCCTCGGGCCAGGACCGCCACTCCGGCCCGTGCCGTTCGGCCAGCGCGAACCAGGTGGCGACGTCGCGCAGCGCCCGGTCCATCGCGGCGACGGCGACCCGGTGCTCGGCCGCCAGCGCGTCGTCGGTCGTGGCGTGCTCGGCCTCGTCCCCCTCGGCCGCGACGAGGAAGCCGCCCGGCACCAGGGGCGCCTCCCGGCCCGGGAGGTCCGGCAGCGCACCGACGGAGCCGGCGAAGGGGCGCAGCAGCGCGAGCGCGGAGCGCTTCGCGTTCCACACCGCGTCGTAGTCGATGAGGCCCTGCTGCTCCAGGCTGCCCACCGCGGGCTCGGCCAGGACGTCGGCGGTGATGTGGCCGGGGGCGAGCCGGTCGACGGCGTGGCGGACGTGGGCGGGCGCCGCCCGGTAGGCGGGCGTGGCCTGCACCCGCAGCGACACCGGGTGCAGGAAGCGACGCGACGACGGCGAGTAGGGGGACGGCTCGACGGTCGGGTCCAGGCGCAGGGCGTGCAGCGGGTTGCACAGCACGGCGCCCGCCCCCTGGGCGGACGCGGCGCCGAGCAGGTCGCGCAGGTCGGCAAGGTCGCCGCAGCCCCACGACTCGGCCGAGTGCAGCGAGTAGAGCTGGACCATCCAGCCCCACGTGCGCGGCACCTCGGGGAGCCGGTCGGGCGCGACGAGCACGGTGGACTCGGCGGTCCCGCACCGCAGCCGGTGGTAGCCGACGGGCAGATCGGTGGCGTCCAGCGAGGTGACCGACCGGACGCTGCCGTCCTCGAGGGTCAGTTCGCCCGGACCGGGCAGCTCGAGATCCGTCGGCGCCACGATCGTCGGTGGCAGGTCGGTGCGGGCACGCCGCGCCGCCACGGCGGCGCGGACCGCGTCGGGGGAGGACGCGTCGACGTCGAGGGCGGCGAGCACGTCGACGACGACGCCTGCATCGACCTCGACGATGCGCTCCGAGGAGTCGCGGTAGCGGGTCGCGACCCCGTAGGCCGCAGCGAGCTCGGCGAGGTCGTCATGGACGGGAGGCACCGGTGCTCCTCGGGAATCGGGCGATGGGCCCGCTCAGGATCCCAGGTCCACCGGCGACGGCGTTCGCCGACGCGCCGTCCGAACGCGGGGCACCGGCCCGGGTCCGTGCGAACGGCACCGTCGCTGCCGGAGAAGCGACGGTGCCGAAGACCGGATCAGGCCCTGTGGGGCCGGAGCAGGCGGCTCAGCTGCGCCGCGGGTGCGGCACGCGGGCGAGCGGGTGGCGCGCGGCCACCAGGCGGTCGGCGACGTCGGACGCGGAGGTCCGCGGCCGGCGCACGGTGGCGAGCGCCTCGATCTGCGTGCGGGTCAGCCCGACCTGGCCGGCGAGCGTCGCGCCGACGGTCGTCGCGGACCAGCCCCGCTCGAGCAGCAGGTGCACGAGAGCCAGGGCGGAACCGCGGTCCCGGCGGGCGCGGGAGACGAGGGGAGCGAGGTCGTCGGGGAGCTCGGGAGCGTGATCTCCGGGGGCGGGCGCCTCGGGCACGACGGCGGCGGTCGACGTCGCGGACCCGACCGGGGGCAGCGTCAGGGTGTCGGGGTCGAGACGGGCGGCGGGGACGGCACTGTCGGGCCGGGGGGTGGTGGGGTCGAGGAGCACGGTCACCTTCCGTTCGGGTGCAGGGATGCGGGTGGAGCGCTACCAGGATCGGCACGCTGTGTGACAGCCAAACACCGACCTGGTCACACGACGGTCAACAACCGGTGTCAAAGCCACGTGAATGTCGACGCCGTGCGACAGTCGGCGGCGTCAGGACCGGCGACCACCCTGTCGCCGTCCACCGTTCGGCCCAGTCCGTGCTCTCCGCGTCGGGAGCGAGGGGGCCTTCCGGTGCCAGCTACCCGTGAGACGCCCGGGATCGATCACCGGAGCAGCGCGGGTCGCCGAGGTCACACCGGTCAGGTGGCCATCTCCGCCCAGATGGTCTTGCCGTCGGGGTGGCGGAGCACGCCCCAGGCTCGGGAGACGGCCGCGACCATCGCCAGGCCGCGCCCGCGTGACGACGACATCGGCGGCACGTGCCAGAAGGTCGCCTCCGGGACGTCGTGACCCGCCCTGGAGCCGTAGTCCCGCACCGCCATCCGGAACGCGTCACCGTGCCGCTCGACCTCGACGACCGACGGGCTGAGGGCATGCTCGACGGCGTTGGTGACGAGTTCGGTGATGACGATCTCGGCGGCCTCGCGGACCTCGCTCTCGAGGCCCCAGCGCCGGCACAGGTCCCGGACCCGCGACCGGGCCCGCCCCGGGGCGTGCGGGTCCACGTCGAACCGCCAGCCGTCACGCAGGACGGCGGGCCGGTCCGCCAGATGGGAGAGGGCGTCGGCCACGTCGCCGTACACCGGTGCCTCCTCGGCCACCCGCGAGGCGGTCAGCAGCGCCGCGAGGGCGGGGTCGGGCGCGGCGAGCGCCAGGCGGGCGCTCGGCCAGCCGCCGGCGCGGGCGAGGGCCTCGGTGAAGGCGTGCACGGCCGGGCTGTGCCCCGGGTGCAGCCCGGAGACGTCGAGGACGACCCCGCCGTGCTCGACGAGCAGGTCGGCGAGCGAGGTGACGAGGGCGGTGCGGGTCGCGCGGTCGAGGTCGCCCCGTACCGACGCGACGACCGCGCCGCCCGACGGCGGCGCGGACCGGACATCCCACGCGAGCTTCTCCACGATTCACCTCGCGGCCGAGGTACCCGGGGTCGCGGGGCTCCAAGCCCTCGCGATCCCGCGGGGCCGTACCCCGCGCGGGCAGGCGGAGCGGCAGGACATGATGGGGCGGTGAGCGAGGAACTCCAGGAAGGCGCGGACGAGAGTCGCGCCGAGCCGCGGTCGGCGCTCGCGGCGGCCGCCGCGAGCGGGGCCGGGGACGGTGCGGGGACCGCGGAGCTGGTCGAGTCGCCGGGGGCGGTGATGCGGGTCGCCGGGATGGTCGGCAAGCTCATCGAGGAGGTCCGCCAGGCCCCGCTCGACGAGGCGGGTCGAGCCCGGCTGGCCGACATCCACGCCCGGTCGATCGCCGAGCTGGGCAAGGGGCTCGCTCCCGAACTGCGTGACGAGCTGGCGCGCATCTCACTGCCGCTGGGCACCGACGAGGTGCCCTCGCAGGCGGAGCTGCGGATTGCGCAGGCGCAGCTGCTCGGGTGGCTCGAGGGGCTCTTCCACGGCATCCAGAGCGCCGTGCTGGCGCAGCAGTTGTCGGCGCGGGGCCAGCTCGAGCAGATGCGTCGTGCTGTCCCGGGCGAGGCCCCGGTCGACGCCGGACAGGTCGGCGGCCAGTACCTCTGATCGCCGTCGCCCGGTGACGGGCGCCGGGGGTCGTCGGGAGGGTTCTCAGACCTCGAGGACGATCTCGCCCGCGGACGAACCGGTCAGGGGACGGCGCAACGCCGAGCGACGCTCGTCCTCGGTCAGCCCGCCCCACACGCCGTAGGGCTCGCGGGTGGCCAGGGCGTGACGACGACACGGTTCGAGGACCGGGCAGCCCATGCAGACCCGCTTCGCCTGGCTCGCGCGCTGCTCACGACGCGGGCCGCGCTCACCGTCGGGGTGGAAGAAGAAGCTGGAGTCCATGCCCCGGCACGCTCCGTGGAGCTGCCAATCCCACTCGTCGATGATCGGGCCGGGGAGCAGGCGGACATCGGCCACGGGAACCTCCAGGTCACGAAGGGGAGCGCGCGTGCGCGTTCCGGTGGGTCGGGAACGACCGGCCCACGGGGGGCGTCGCGGGAATAGCCGAACGCGCACTGCCACAAACCCGTGATTCGTCACTCGGTCGGGCGCGACCGTTCAGGCGGCGCCACCGCGGACCGCGCCCCGCACCCGCCCTGCGACCGTGCGTCGCGAGTAGGGTCCGGCCAGTGGGTATCGTGCGCCCGCACTGGCGCCGCCGAAGCCCAGATATCCAGAGGAGTGCAGTGCATGTCCGAGAGCGCAGGGAACGGGGGGCGTGAGGTCGTGGCGACCGAGGACGACTTCTCCACCGAGGAGCCCATGGGGGTCGAGGTCGAGCGCTCCGGCCCGACGTCGGTGATCCGCCTGTCCGGCGAGATCGACATGCTCACCACGCCGGCGTTGCGGGCGAAGGTCACCGAGGAGCTGGGGGCCGGTCTGTCGGTCCTCGTGCTCGACATGCTCGCCGTCGAGTTCCTCGGCTCCAGCGGCCTCGCGCTGCTGGTCGAGGCCCTCGACGAGTCGCGCAACCGCGGGGTCTCGCTCCGCCTCGTCGCCGACAGCCGACCCGTGAGCCGCCCGCTCCAGGCGACCGGCCTCACGGACCTGTTCCAGATCTTCTCGACCGTGGAGGAGGCGCTGGCCGCCTGAGGTGGCCCGCCCGACCCCCGGCGCGCGTGCCGGTGCGAAGACACGTGCGCCGCCACCGGTGGTGACCGGCGGCCCGTGCGCCGATACGGTGACGCAGCGGTCGGCGGAACCATCCCTCCGCCGGTCCAAGGTTCCGGCCCCGGACCGTCACCGTCGGACCAGCCCTACCGACCCGCCGCGAACGGAGACCCGCAGTCGTGCAGACGCCCGAACCCCAGCAGCGTGAGCGCGTGCCGCAGGGCCCTGCCCCGGGAGCTGCGACCGAGGTCGACGGGCTGTCCGGGACGACGAGCCTCGGTGAGGTGCCGAGCCCGGTCGAGGTGCGGGTGCACGCCGACCCGGCGCTGATCCCCTCGGTGCGCGCCGTCGCCGCCGACCTGGCCGCGCGCGCCGACTTCGACCTCGACGCGGTGTCGGACCTGCGGATGGCCGTCGACGAGGCCTGCTCCGCGCTGGTGCCGCTCGCCGCGCCGGGTGGTCAGCTGCGCTGCGGGTTCACCGTGGTCGACGGCCGGATC
>NZ_DASXJS010000199.1:0-21845 GCF_036497245.1 Actinomycetospora sp.
GATGACCTCGTCGCCCTCGGCCCGCTGCGGAGCGCGGTTCGCACGAATGCTCACGACGTTGCGCTCGACGCTGATCTCGACGTCCTCGCGCCGCACGCCGGGCAGGTCGAGGAACACGAGGAACTCGTCGCCGCGGCGCAATGCCTCCATCGGCATGCCGCGCGCGGCGCGTGCTCCCGTGGCCAGGGTCTGCTCCGCGAGCCGGTCGAACTCACGGAACGGGTCGAATCGCATGAGAGCCATGAAGTGCCTCCACCCTGCGCGGGTCGTTCTCGGTGACGCCTCGGCGGCTGCCGAGCGATCTCACCGTGCGCCCTGCCCGTCCCGCACCGAATCGGTCTCGCGGGCGCAATCTCGCGCCGTCGGTTAGGCCCGGGAGGTCAGCCCCGGGCCACCGGCTCCGACGAACCGGTGGCCTGACCTCCCGGGCCGAGCCGGTGAGGTGGAATTCGCCCCTCCGGACCGCCGAACCAGGTCCCCGCAGCGCACAGACTCGACTCTCCGGTACACCCAGGGAGGTTCCATGACCACCATCTCGAACCGGCCGCAGGCCGGGACGCAGCCGTGGCCGCACCAGCACGGCAGCGAGCTCCAGGCGTTCGGGACCGTGCGGCTGCTCCCACTGGCCCTGTCCCACGAGGCGCGCGTCGACTCATGCCGGCGGCTCAACCGCGTGCTGGCCGACTCGCAGATCCTGTACGCGCTGTACAAGAAGCATCACTGGCTCGTGCGCGGGCACACGTTCTACTCACTGCACCTGATGCTGGACAAGCACGCCGGCGAGCAGCTCGAGCTGATCGACAGCCTGGCCGAGCGCATACAGACCCTCGGCGGGGTCGCCGTCGGCGACCCGCGCCACGTCGCAGAACTCACCCGCATCCCCCGCTCGCCCGACGGGGTGGAGGCCGTGCCGGCGATGCTGTCACGGCTGCTGGAGGGGCACGAGACCATTCTCGCCGAGGCCCACGACGCGGCCGCCCGGGTAGCGGAGCTGGGCGACGACGGAACGAACGACCTGCTCGTCTCGGACGTCGTCCGGACCGGCGAGCTGCAGGCCTGGTTCGTCGCCGAGCATCTCGTCGACACGCCGCTGGTCCGAGTCGACGACCAGGGCGCCGCGCACGCCTGATCGTGCTGGACGGGCGTCACGGCCCCGGGGTCACCGCCGCGGGCTCGGGCCCTACCGTCGCGTCCAGCCAGGTCCGCAGCTCGGCTCCGGTCGGGGTCCCGTGGCGGCGTGCGACGGGCCGCCCCCGGCGCAGGACCAGGAGTGTCGGGACCGTGCGCACCACTAACCATCGCGCCTTCAGCGGCGCCGCGACGACGTCCACCTCGACCAGTTTGACCTGTCCGGGGCGGGCGAGGGCCGCCCGCTCCAGCACGGCCCGGGCCGCCCAACTGAGTCCGCACCACGGGGCCCACAGTCCGACGACCACCGGCAGCGTCGCCTGCTCGGCCACCGCCGCGAAGTCGTCGTCCTCGGCGGCGGCGATCCACGGCACGGCGTGGCGGCAGTTCCCGCAGACCGGTAGGCCCGTCCCGGCGGCGGGCACCCGGTTGCGACGCAGGCACCGGGGGCAACGGACGACGCCCGATCGCGCGCCGGCAGGTGCGATGCGCGCGTCCATCCGGCGGAACACCTGAGCCAGCAGCGTCAGCTCCGGCACCCTCACCCATTCGGGGGTGCCCGGCGCCGGGGCGGCGGTGCTCGCCGGAGGCGTGACGGTGGGGGGCCGGGCCGGGTGCCCGACTCGCACAGACCACGAGCAAGGGGTCGGCCCGCCAGGTGGCATCGGCGCGCCTCCACTCAGGTCCTGGTCGCCGGCGCCCCTCGCCGAGGGGGACCGACGATGCCGGTGCGGCCGGGCGGGCGGACCGACCCACCGGGTCGAGCGGACCTGCCGAGATTGCCTCTGCCGGACCGATTCGTCAGGCGGCGCACCGGTGTGACGGTGGTGCCGCGGATCAGGGCGAGGCCCGGCCCGCGACCCGACCTCGTAACTCGGGAGTCCTCGTGACGCGCATCAACTCCGGTCCGCGCAGCAAGCTGCGCGACGTGGTCACCGACCCGCACCTCGCCTGGATCCGCGATGTGGTCCCACGCACCGACGGGTGCGAGGAGTGCCTGCGGATGGGCACCCCCTGGGTGCATCTGCGGCTGTGCCTGACGTGCGGGCACGTCGGGTGCTGCGACTCCTCGCCGATGCGCCACGCCCGCGCTCACGCGGGCGTGATCGGGCACCCGATCGTGCGCTCGGCGCAGCCGGGTGAGCACTGGCGCTGGTGCTACGTGGACGAAGCGTTCGCATGAACCCCGAGACGACCGCCGCCGATGACGTGGAGCGTCTGCTCGCCGCGGCACCGGCCGGCGAGACCCCGGACCTCGCGGGCGCCTACCCCCGGCTGTCCGAGGAGCGGATCCGGGAGCTGGGACAGTACGGGTCGCGCCGGCGGACCCGCCGCGGGGAGGTGCTCGTCACCGAGGGGTGCCCCGAGGAGTCCTTCCTCGTGGTGCTGTCGGGCCGCACCGCCGTCGTCGAGTCGCCCGGTACTCCGGCGGAGCGGCTCGTCCGCGTGCACGGAGCCGGACGGTTCCTCGGGGAGCTCGGCCTCCTGACCGGTGAGGTCGCCTTCTTCTCGACGGTCGTGCTGGATCCCGGTGAGCTGCTCGCGGTCCCCGTGGACCGCCTGCGGGACTTCCTGGTCCGTGACCCGGCGTTCGGTGACGAGATCCTGCGGGCCTACCTGGCACGGCGCACCCTCGCGATCGGTGAGGGGCTCGGCTTCCGCATCGTCGGCTCCCGGTATTCCCCCGACACCCGCAGGCTGCGGGAGTTCGCGGCGCGCAACCGGGTCCCCCATCGGTTCGTCGACGTCGACGCGGACGTCGGGGCCGAGGCACTGCTGCGCGGGCTCGGGATCACGACCGCGGAGACCCCGGTCGTCCTCTGGCGCGACCGGGTGCTGCGCAACCCCGACACCGCCGAGCTCGCCGCGCTCATCGGGCGGCGCTCCGACCGGCCCACGACCGCGCTGTGCGATCTCCTCGTGGTCGGGGCCGGACCGGCCGGCCTCGCCGCGGCCGTCTACGCGGCCTCCGAGGGGCTGTCCACCCAGGTACTCGACGCCGTCGCCATCGGAGGTCAGGCGGCGCGATCGTCGCGCATCGAGAACTATCTCGGCTTCCCGGCCGGCATCTCCGGTGCCGAGCTCGCCGAGCGCGCCGAGGTCCAGGCGCGGAAGTTCGGCGCGACCGCGACCGTACCCGCCGATGCGGTCACGCTCGACGTCTCGGGCTCCCACCTCGCCGTCCGGCTGTCCGGCGGGGACGTCATCCCCACACGCACCGTCGTGGTCGCGACCGGAGCCTGGTACCGGCGGTTGCCGATACCACGGCTCGACGAGTTCGAGCAGACCAGCGTCTACTACGCCGCGACCCTCGTCGAGGCCCAGCTGTGCGTGGACGACCCGGTGGTGGTCGTGGGCGGCGGGAACTCGGCCGGCCAGGCCGCTCTCTTCCTCGCAGACCACGCCGGTTCGGTCCGGCTGATCGCACGGGAGCACTCACTCGACGAGTCCATGTCGCGGTACCTGGCCGATCGTGTTCTGCGCGACCCTCGGATCGAGGTGCACCTGCACAGCGAGGTGCGTGATCTCGAGGGCGAGGACGGCTGCCTCGAGGCGGTGGTCGTGGAGGACACCACGAGTGGGACGCGCGCGGAGCTGCCTGCCCGCGAGGTCATGGTGTTCATCGGCGCCAGTCCGTGCACCGGCTGGCTCGCCGGGGCGGTCGCCCTCGACGACGGCGGCTACGTCCGCACCGGGCCCGCCCTCGACGCCCTCGACGACGGTGGTGACGGGGGAGCGAGCAAGCGCACGCCGACGACGCTGGAGACCGACGTCCCCGGCGTCTTCGCGGCGGGCGACGTGCGCAGCGGGTCGATCAAGCGCGTGGCGTCCGCGGTCGGCGAGGGGGCCATGGCGGTCCGCCTCGCGCACGAGTACCTGAACCGAGTCACCAGCAGGAGCTGACATGACCGTCCCGTCGGGTGTCCCGCTGTTCCAACGCTTCTTCCGCTCGGTGGGACACATCAAGGTCGATCGCAACGACGTGAAGCGTTTCCGTGCCTTCGTCGACGAGATGATCGACGACATCGCGATCACCGGCCGCAACGCCGCCGCGTGGAACGGCCGGGACGTGATCGCACCCCAGGATCTCCCCCTCACGAAGGGGGTCCAGGAGCGGATGCGGGAGTTCGACAAGCTCGAGGAGGCCGGCGAGATCCGGGCCCAGCTCGCGCAGACCGTGCGTCGCCCGCCCGCCGACGTGACCTTCTCGGAGGAGACCGAGGACGTGTTGGTCGAGCTCTTCGGCGGGCTCGCCATCGCTCTCGCGCGGACCTTCCGCGTGGTCGCCCCCGAGGTCGTCGATCCCGGAACGGCGCACTGGGAGCGAGTGACCACGATCTTCCGGCAGGTGTTCTGATGACCAGCACCCAGTTCTCGGACGTCGACGAGACCGACCCGCGTCGCGCCGAGGAGCACCTGACCGCGGCCCTACGCCTCGACCACGCGCCGCAGGCCCGGTTCACCCTGCATCTGCACCGGGTCACCCGCGGCCCGCTGTGCCTCGAGGAGGTCAGCTGCTCCGAGGGGGTTCGGATGCGGGTCGACGACGATCCCGGCTACGTCGTCGGGCTGCCGGTCCAGGGCCCGCTGCACGCCGACCACCACGGTCGCGAGCTCGATCTCGGTCCCGGTCAGGCGGCCGTCTTCACCCCGTCTGCCGAGGCAGGGATGGCCATGGGCGACGGTGCCGACGTCGTCCTGGTCCGGGTCAGGGCCGCCGCGCTCGAGGACGCGCTGGAGGCGCTTCTCGGCAGAACGGTGCAACGACCGCTGCGGCTGGCGGCGTCGGCGGTGCTGGGCCCGGCGAGCGGCCGAGCCTGGGCCGGCGTGGTCCGGTCCGTGGCCGCGGCCGCTCCCGGTCCGGCATCGGTGCTCGCGAACCCGTTGAGCGCGGAGGCCCTGCAGGACGCGCTGCTGGTCGGGCTGCTGCACCTGACCGACCATCCCGAACGCGACGCCCTCGACGCGCCGGTCCCGACCTGGGGTCCGCGGGTGGTCCGGGACAGCCTCGATCTGATCGAGGCCCACCCGGAGCTACCGCTGACCCCGGGGAGCCTCGCGGCGCGCGCCGGGCTCAGCGTCCTCGCCCTGCGGGGATGCTGGCGACGCCATCGCGACCTACTGCCCCGCGACGACGTCGCGCGGGTCCGGATGACGCGGGCGCACCGCGACCTCGAGGCCCATCGCCCCGGGGAGACGACGGTGGCCGCGGTGGCGACCTCGTGGGGCTTCCGCCCGCGTGCGTTCCCGGTCGCCTATCGCGCGCGCTTCGGCGGCCGGTCGCCCGCGCAGACCCTGCGCGGTCCGGCGTTCGCCTGATCCGAGGGCGGCAGCCCGTCGATGGCATCTCCGCGACGGGCCGCCGCGGCGACTGCGTGCGCCCGCTCCCTGTCGCGCTGATCGTCCTGCAGCCACACATAGCCGTCGTCGTCGCCGCCGACGGGCTTCGCTGCTCCTTCGAGCGTCTCCCCGAGGAAACGGACCGGCGCCGGCAGAGAGCGGTGGGTCAGCATCGTGAGGAAGGGGACCGCGGCAATGAACGCGGCCAGGGGCGGATCGACCATGCCGAGGGCGACGGCGGCGCCGACGCCGCCGAAATAGCCGATCGAGCGTGGAACGTCGATGAGCACCGGCCCCAGTCGGATGTCGAATGTTCCGTATTCGTCCGGCACACCCATCTCCTGACTCGTAGCGAATGGCATGCGGGAGACCGGGTCGCCGAGGTCTCCCTCAATCAGGGGAGGTGATAGCCCCCGGGACGGCGCCGCAGACGGTGGGCGCGAGATCTCGTGCCTCCAGGCCGACGCCGCGCCGACAATTCGGGCCCGCTGGGCCGATTGTCTGCCGCGGTGGCGCGCAAGCGGCGGGGAGCCGGACGCCTGGCCGAGGGCCACCCCAACTCGCGCCCGCCGGCGGCGACACTGCGCAGCCGTGGATCAGACCTGGTCGCCGAACGGTCGGGAGTTGCCGGGATCGGATGGACCACGGCACGTCGCGCTCGATAAGTCTCGCGTTCACGACAACCCAGCTCGGGAGCCTGTTCCCGGACGGCCGACCATGCGAGGGCGGAGCCTTGACGGACACCGGGGATGAGCAGGTCGACCCCCGTCCCACCGGCGACGGCCTCGACCCCGGGCTCGTCCGACCGAGGTTGTCGATCACTGACTCGCCGACCGGTGCCCGAGTGATCACGGCCGGCGCCACCCTCGACGCGACGGCCGCGGCTGAGCTGCGCCGCGAGGCCAGGGCTCTGCTGGCCCACTCCGTCCACCCGCTCGTGGTCGACCTCACGGCCGTCCGCCTCACCGGGCCTGCCGCCGCCGTGCTCCGCGATCTGGCCTACGAGGCAGGCGACGCGGACGTCGACCTCCGCGTCGTCCGTGACCCCGGAGCAGCCGAGGTGACCCGGGCCGTCCTCGACGACGAGACCCTGTTCGAGATCTACCCCACCGTCGACGCAGCGCTGCAACGCCCCGGGGGAGATGACCGGGGGAGCCCGTGACCATGGACCATGCGCGTCGGACTCGCATCGGGTGGACCTCCCGGTCCGGCAGGCGAGCCCCGAGCCGTGCTTTGTGACCGGCCGGGCCGATGCCCGGCCCGTCGCCTGGCGTGCACGGTGGCCCACCGACGGTGACCAACGCACGGAGGTGGCAGATGACGAGGTGGGCGGAGAGGACGCCAGGACCGACATGGTCCTCCGCGTCCGACGACGGGGACGACGAGCTGCTGGAGGCGCTGCTGGCGTCGGCTCGGGGGGTCGCGGGCGCCGCGCGGGTCGAGGACGCGCTGCCCCAGATCACCGCGGGTGCGGTCGCGGTGGTGCCGGACATCCGTGACGCCGGCATCGCGCTGCGGGGGCGTGACGGGATGCTCGCCTGTCGGGCGACCACCACGCAGAAGGCGGCGCAGGTCGACCGGGCCCAGCTCCAGATGGCGGAGGGTCCGTGCATCGACGCGGTGTGCGGCACCGACACCGTGATCCTCCCCAACGCGGCCACGGAGACCCGGTGGCCTCGGTTCGTCCCGTTGGCCATCCGTCACGGCGTGCGGGCCAGTCTGTCGGTCCGTTTCATGAGCACCTGGCCGGTGGGCGCGCTCAACCTCCACGTGACCCGCTACGCCCTCGACGAATCTCGGGCGCGGATGCGGACCCGGTGGAGCGCCCAGATGTTCGTCGCCTACGCATCGCTTGCCCTCGCGGGGGCCGACCGGGTGGAGAACCTGGAGAGGGCCGTCGCCCGGCGGGACGTGATCGGGCAGGCCAAGGGCATCCTCATGCACCGCTACGACGAGGACGCCGACGAGGCCTTCGCACGCCTGCGCTGCGCCTCCCAGACCACCAACACCAAGCTCTACGACATCGCCACCTGGCTCGTCGCGTGCCGCACCCCCTGATACGGGCCCTCCCCGCAGTCGAGGTCGAAGAGTTTTCCGCTCCACGTGACGGTCGTCGCGCCGCCCTGGCTGGAGCTCCCGCCCCGCTCGTTGGTCGCGCTCTCCCGCGCACAGTGCGAGCGCCTGCCGGCCGCGCGGTGGGCGGCGACCGTGCCCAACGGCGTCCGGCCCGGTCGCTTCCCGTTCCGGGCGAAGAAGGGGCGAGCACGCCGTCTTCCTCGGGCGGATGAGCCCGAACGAGGGTCCGGTGTGGGCCATCGAGGCCGCCCGCGCGGCCGGCCTCCTGACCGGCGCCGGAGTCAGGGTCAGGTGCGGCGGGAGCACGCGGACGTCCCAGCCACCTTCATCGACGAGCACCAGCCGCGATCCCGCGAGGGACAGGTTGCCCACCCGCAACGGGAGCATCGCCGTCGGAAGTGCCGGCCTGGAGGTCCAGCCGCCCGCACGGCAGGTCGGGGTGGAACCGCGGGCAGACGTCCCTCGAACGCGCGGGCGGCATCGAGGATCCCCAGCGCCACCTGCTGGGCCTCGGCCACGTGCCCGTAGCGCATGAGCCAGGCGGCCACCAGCGCGTTGTCGTGCGGCCACACCGACCCGGTGTGGCTAGCCCATGGGGTTGTAGGCGCCCATGTCCGAGGGCGAGCGTCCGGATGCCGAACCCGGTCCACACGGTCTCCCCCACCAGATGGCGGGCTACGCGGCCGGCGCGCTCAGGCGGCACGATCCCCGACCAGAGATAGTGGCCGATGTTGCTGGTCAACGCGTCCACCGGACGCTTCTCACCGTCGAGCGCCATCGCGTGCCACCCGCGATCGGGCAGCCACCGCTGACGAGTCTCAACACGATCCACCCGAGAATCCCCATGCTCTCCCTGTGCTCACGACGCGGACCACCGTGGCGAGCGCGAGAGTCCGGCTGGCGCCTCGGCCCTCACCGACCCATCGACCCCCAGTTGATCTATCGAGACCCGGGGCCGCTCGCTCAAACGGGCCGAGTCGATCGGCGAAGGAGCCGCATCGTCGGGGTCGCCACCCGATCCGGCGGTCAGAGTGGTTGTGGGCGCCTGCCCGTAGCGCTCCCGGTAGGCGGCGGCGAAGCGGCCGGCATTGGTGAAGCCCCAGCGGTGAGCGATGTCCAGGACGCGCAGACCTGGTCCTGCGGCCAGGAGCTCGCGGTGAGCCCGCTCGAGACGCAGACCGGTCAGGTACCGCTTGGGAGCGGCGTCGAACTCACGGACGAACCCGTTGTACAGCGCGCGGGACGACAGTCCGACCTCCTTCGCGAGGTGCCCGATGCTCAGGGGGTCGCCGGCGCGCGCGGCCATGAGCTCGGCCGCCTGGTGGACGCGGGATCGTGCCGCTGACACCGTCCGGCGGGTGGTCAGCAGCCGGCGCCAGGTGTTGTCGTGCGCGAGGAGCAGTGTGCCCATGACCGCTTCCCGCAGATGCGCCTCGGCCAGCGGGTTGACCGCCCCGGCCCCGGTGACCTCGACGAGCTGTTCGAGCAGCGTCGCCTGGCTGATCACGGCGGTGGTGGCGGCCGGGGAGTCCATCAGCGGGTCGAACCGCAGTCTCTCGGGTTCGGCGTCTTCCGCGGTGAGCATCCGTGTGGCCAGCTTGCGCAGCTCGCACAGCTCGACACGCATCACGAGCAGTTCGAGGCCCTCGTCCCAGTCCATGACCAGCTCGTCGTCCGGAGTGCCTACGAAGCCGGTCCGCCGACCGTCGACTCTGAACGACATGCCCTTGTGTCGTACCGCCATCGAGCCGCGCAGAGGTACGCACACCGCCAGGTAGTCGGTCAGCGGGGCTGCGCGCAGCCGCACCGGCATCCCGTAGTTCATGCGGAATACGGAGAGCCCGGGCCGCTGAAAGCCCTTCACCGACGCGGTGAAGGCCCCGGTCCTGCCCGGCGTCACCGTGTGAGCGGACATCAGGCCGTTGACCTGTTCGACCAGCTCGCCCAGGTCGCTGGTCTCCACCAGCGCCGCGCCGACCCGCTCGCCGCGCATCTTCAACACGATCTCCCGATGAGCCGCCTCGCCGTTCGAACTCCACGCGAGCGCTTGGTCCGGTAGGCGAACGCCGACAGTATCGTCACGACGGGGTACGAGGACCAGGTGCGGGGGCGGACCACACCGGCGGCAGCCTCACCGGTTTCATCGTCGGATCAGCCCGGCCCCCGTGCGCGCCGGAACCGTCACCGCGAGCTGGTCCAGCAGCTCGGTGATCGCCCGCCGGTCCTCCGCGCACGCCGGGCCATGCGCCCGCACTTGACCGACGAAGGCCGAGGAGAGCTCGGCGACCTCGACGCCGGCGACCCGGGACAGTTCCCGCAGCCGCTCGAACGCCGCGTCGGCATCGACCGCGAGGTGGGACATCAACACGCCCTTCGCCTGGCCGATCACGTCGCGTGAGAGCAGGGTGTCGATCAGCCCATCCACCCGGTGCTCGAGCTGGGCGATGCGTGCGTCGAGCTCGGCCGCATCCCGACAATCGCAGCCGGCCGCGACGTGGGCTGCGAGCCGTCGCAGCTCAGCGATCTCCGGTGTCGCCTCCCGTCCCATCTCACCCCCTCACTCAGGGCGACAGCGAACAGACTCCTCCGCTGTCGGTGCTGCACCAGGGGCCCGCTATGCCCGTGCTCGCCGCGTCGAGGTTAGGAAGGCGCCGCCGTAGGACCGAGACACATCCGGAACCATCGACGAGCCGAAATCGGCGGCGCTCGCGGTCGCTCGGACCGGAGCGCCGCCCGCCGGCCAGACCTCCCGGCAGGCCGGGCCACGGGTCGGCGTCGCGCGAAAGCGTGCCGGGGCTTGACCCCTCTGAGCGGACACCTGGGGTGTGGGGTCAGCGATTTCGGTCGGGGTCGGTGTGGGGGCTTCGAAGCCCGCCGTGGACAGCATGTTGATATTTGAATTGTGACGCTTCGGGTTGTCCGCCCATCGTGGGAGATACTCCGCGCGTGGCCCACGACGAGGAGCTGGCGGAGCGCGTCCGCGCGGCGCTGAACGGGCAGGAGGGCCTCACCGAGAAGCGGATGTTCGGCGGGCTCGCCTTCCTGCTCGACGGGCACATGGCGGTCGCCTCGAGCTCGCAGGGCGGAATCATGGTCCGGGTCGACCCGGCGCGGGAGGATCAGCTGCTGGCAGGCCTCGGCGTGGAGCCCATGATCATGCGCGGGCGGCCGATGACCGGCTGGCTGCGGGTCGCTCGCGAGCAGCTCGACGACGCGGCTCTGCGGGGCTGGGTCGGCGAGGGCGTCGCCTACGTCAGGACCTTGCCGCCGAAGTGACTGCCCCCGAAACAAGCAGTCGCCGGTGCGCCGCGCGGTCGGGCTTGCCGAGGCCACGAAGGACCGGGCAGGGACGCTCAGGTGACCGAGGGTGCCCCCGGCAGGATTCGAACCTGCGGCACCCGCTTTTGGAGGACGGTCCACCGCGTCGACCAGGGCTGCTACCAGCGACTATCCGGGCGCAATGACGGGCACGAGCCGATCCCGAGGCCGTGGTGGACGGTGGTTCGCCCCCAAATCCGCACCCGGAGCAAGATCAGCCGAAGTTGACTTAGACCTCGACGCCAGCTGGACGCGCCTTGACCAGTTGTCTCAGGGAGCGACCGAAGTCCTCGTCGGGCGCGCCGGCGGGGCGGGTTCGGCGCCCAGCTCCTCGGTGGGGGTGCGGTAGTAGTCGCGTCCGGTCGCGACGGCGAGGACGTTGACCAGGCAGACCACGGCGACGAATCCGGCCACGGCGACCCAGTTGCGGCCGCTGGGGCCGGCGAGGACCGCGGCGATGGTCGGGGCGAACCCGGCGAGGGCGAACCCGATCTGGGTGCCGATGGCGGTGCCCGAGAGGCGGACCCGGGTCGGGAACATCTCCCCGTAGAACGCGGGCCATACCCCGCCGGTGGCGCTGTTGCCCAGCCCGAACACGAGGATGCCCATGACGAAGATCAGCGCGTAGTTGCCGGCGGAGATGGCACCGAGGTAACCGAACATCGTGATGGCCATGCCGATGGTGCCGACGAGGAAGACCGGCTTGCGCCCGATCCGGTCTCCCAGGGCACCCGCTGCGGGGATCGCTGCGAGGGCGACGACATTCGCGACGATCCCGACCCAGAGCATGGCCGAGCGGGACAGGCCCTCGGTGTTCACCGCGTAGGACAGGGCGTAGACGGTGAATATCGTGCTCACCGTGGCGACGGTGGAGGCGAGCACGACCCGCACGACGGGGCCGAGGTGCTCGCGCAACAACACCGCCACCGGAGCCCGGGCGACCTCGTCGCGCTGTTGCTCGCGTTCGAACACCGGGGTTTCGTCGAGCGTGCGCCGGATCAGCAGGCCGGCCACGACGACGACCGCGCTGAGCCAGAACGGGATTCGCCAGCCCCACGACAGCAGCGCCTGCTCCGGCAGCACCGCGATCGGGAGGAAGATCGCGGTGGCGAGGATCTGTCCGGCCTGGGTGCCGGCGAGCGTGAAGCTCGTGTAGTAGGCGCGACGGTGCGGCGGTGCGTGCTCGAGGCTGCTGGAGTTCGCGCCGGCTTGTTCGCCGCCGGCGGCGAATCCCTGCAGCAGGCGCAGCGTCACCAGTAAGACAGGGGCGGCCACCCCGATCTGGCTGTAGGTCGGGAGGCAGCCCACCACGAAGGTCGCTGCCCCCATGCCCAGCACGGTCGCCACGAGCACCCGCTTGCGCCCGAAGCGGTCGCCGACGTGTCCGAGCACGAAGGCGCCGAACGGCCGGGCCAGGTAGCCCGCGCCGAAGGTCGCCAAGGCGAGCAGCGTGCCGGTGGCGGGGGCGGAGGAGGGGAAGAACAGCTTGTTGAACACGAGGGCGGCCGCGGTGCCGTAGATGAAGAAGTCGTAGTACTCGAGCGCGCTGCCGATCCAGGCGGCGAGCGCGGCGCGGCGGGGCTGCGCCTGGGGGACGGCCCCGCTCGTGGCGGGTGGGGGAGAGGACACGGGGGCTCCTGACGTGGTGCTCCGATGCGACACACGGCGGGCGGTGCGGACCGTTCCGAGCGCTGATGAACCAGCTGGTTATGTACCGGATGGTGAGTTGTGTCGCAGCGGGCTGTCAAGGCCCGGACCACGGGATGCGCCGAATCAGTCCCGGCCGACGTGGGCGGTCAGGTACTCGAGCACCAAGTCGCCGAGCATCCGTCGGTAGTGCTGCCGCCGGGCGGGGTCGAGCAGGTCGCGGTCGAAGACGGCCGCGAAGGTGTGCCGGTTCGCGGTGCGGAAGATGCAGAAGGCGCTGATCACCATGTGGACGTCGAGCCCGTCGACGTCGCGACGGAACAGGCCCGACGCCCGCCCGCGCTCGAGGATCCGCTCGAGGACGTCGGTGGCGGGGGCGGCGAGGCCCGGCAGGATGGGCGAGGTCCGCAGGTGCTCGGCGTGATGGATGTTCTCGATGCTCACCAGCCGCACGAAGGCCGGGTGGGCCTCGTGGTGGTCGAAGGTCAGCTCGGCCAGAGCGCGCATCGCGCGGGCCGGGTTGAGGTGGTCGACGTCGAGCTGCTGCTCGAGGGCCCGGATGCCGGCGTACGCCCGCTCCAGCACCGCGAGGTAGAGCCCGCGCTTGCTCTCGAAGTAGTAGTAGATCATCCGCTTCGTCGTGTGCGTGCGCTCGGCGATCTCGTCGACCCGGGCGCCGGTGTACCCGCGCTCGGCGAACTCCTCCGTGGCGACGTCGAGCAGTTCGGCGCGGGTGCGCTCGGCGTCGCGGCGGCGTTCGGGGGTGCCGGAGGCGCTCGCCGCAGTCATCGTCGTCCTCCGGTCACGGCGTGAGCTTCCCATGGGTCGGGGTTTCGTTCGTGGTGACGAGCGATTACAACTAACCGAACGGTACATTCGCCGAAGGAGCTGACGCGTGCGGGACGAGCACACCGACTCGCCGGTGGTGGTGCGTGCGGGCCTGATCGGGGCCGGCATCGGGCCGTCGTTGTCGCCGGCGCTGCACGAGCGCGAGGCGCGCGAGCTCGGCGTCGACTGCCACTACTCGCTCGTCGACCTCGACGTCCTGGGGCGACCCGCGGATGACGTGGGTGACCTGCTCGATGAAGCCCGTCGCGCCGGGTTCGCCGGGGTGAACATCACGCACCCGTGCAAGCGGTTGGTCCTCGACCACGTGGCGGAGCTCTCGGACGACGCCGCGGCGATCGGCGCGGTCAACACCGTCGTGTTTCGCGACGGCCGCAGCATCGGACACAACACCGACTGGTCCGGCTTCCGGTCCGGTCTGCTCGACGGCCTGCCCGGGGCGTCGCTCGAACGTGTTGCGCTGGTCGGAGCGGGCGGCGCCGGAGCGGCCGCGGCACACGCGCTGCTCACCCTCGGGGCCGGGACCGTCACCGTGCTCGACGTCGACGCGGCCCAGGCCGACCGGCTCGCGACGGCGCTCGTCGCGCGGTTCGGCCCCGGTCGCGCGGTCGCCGGCGCCGCCGGCGAGGGCGACGTGGTCGCTGCCGCGCTCTCCGCGGCCGGCGGGCTGGTCCACGCGACCCCGGTGGGCATGACCGGTCACCCCGGGCTGCCGGTGCACGCCGAGCTGCTCCGCGCCGACCTGTGGGTCGCTGAGATCGTCTACCGGCCGCTGGAGACCGACCTGCTGCGCGCCGCGCGCCGCGCGGGATGCCCCACGCTCGACGGTGGCCGCATGGCCGTGCACCAAGCCGCCGAGGCCCTCCGACTGTTCACCGGCCGCGCTCCCGACCCCGAGCGGATGCTCCGGCATCTGAGGAGACTGATCGGCGCGGGCCCGGAGGAGCGTCATGTCGCCTGAACCCGTAGGTCCGCCCCGCACCGCGGTAGCCACCGTCTGTCTCTCCGGGGGGCTGGAGGACAAGCTCCGCGCTGCGGCCGCCGCGGGCTTCGACGGCGTCGAGATCTTCGAGCCGGATCTCGTCGCGTCCCCGATGTCCCCCGGGGAGGTCCGCCTGCGCTGCGCCGACCTGGGCCTGTCCATCGATCTCTACCAGCCCTTCCGCGACCTCGACTCCACCGACGACGACCGGTTCGCGGCCAACCTGCGGCGCGCCGAGCACAAGTTCGACGTCATGGCGGCGCTGGGCGCCGACACGGTGCTCGTCTGCTCGTCGGTGGCGCGGGACGCCGTGGCCGATCTCGACCGGCTCGGCGCCCAGCTGCACGCCCTCGGCGAAGAGGCCGCGACTCACGGGATGCGGATCGCCTACGAGGCGCTGGCGTGGGGCGCGCACGTGAACACCTGGGAGCGGTCGTGGGAGGCGGTGCAGCGCGCCGACCACGACGCGGTGGGGCTCTGCCTCGACAGCTTCCACATCCTCTCCCGGGGCTCGGACCCCGCGCCCATCGCGGAGGTCCCGGCCGAGAAGCTGCTGTTCTGCCAGCTCGCCGACGCCCCGGTCCTGTCGATGGACGTCCTGCAGTGGAGCCGTCACCACCGCCTGTTCCCCGGGCAGGGAGCCTTCGACCTGCCCGGCTTCCTCGCCCCGGTCCTCGCCGCGGGTTATCGCGGGCCGCTCTCGCTCGAGGTGTTCAACGACGTCTTCCGCCAGGCCGACCCCACGCGCACCGCCGTGGACGCCCACCGGTCGCTGCTGGCTCTCGCCGAGGCCACGGCACATCGGGGCGAGGGCACCGACCCGATCGGTGAGCCCGCACCGCGCGTCGGCCGGCCCGCGTTCGTCGAGATCGCCGTCGGCCCCGACGACGACGCCGGGCTCGACCGCACCCTCGATGCCCTGGGGTTCGCGTGCACCGGGCAGCACCGCACGAAGCCGGTGCAGCGTTGGGAGCAGGGCTCGTCGCGGATCCTCCTCAACCGGGCCGGCCGCTCCGGGGCGGCCATCTCCGCGTTCGCCGTCGAGTCGGCCGATCCTGCCGCCTCCGCCCGCCGCGCCGTGCGTCTCGGCGCGCCCCGACCTGCCCGCGAACGCGCCCCGTCCGAGGCCGACCTGCCCGTCGTCACCGCTCCGGACGGCACCGAAGTGTTCTTCTGCCCCATCGGTGCCGACGCCGCCTGGACCGGGGACTTCGCGCCGACCGGGAGGACCGCGACCTCCGGCGGGATCACGGGTGTGGACCACATCGGCCTGGCGCAACCCTTCGACCAGTTCGACGAGGCGACGTTGTTCTACCGCAGCGTGCTCGGGCTCGAGCCCGCCAGCTCGGCAGAGTTCGCGGCCCCGTTCGGCCTGGTTCGCAGCCGCGCCATGGCCGACGCGGACCGCCGGGTGCGCCTGGCGCTGACGGTGTCACTGCTGCGTCGCGGTAGCTGGGCGCCCGGGGTGACCGAGCCGCAGTACGTCGCGCTCGCCACCGACGACGTCGTCGGCGCGGCCCGCGCGGCCCGAGATGCCGGCGCCCCCCTGCTGGGGATGCCGGACAACTACTACGACGACCTCGGGGCACGCCTCGAACTGCCACCCGAGCAGCTCGCGGCCTACCGCGAACTCGGGGTGCTCCACGAGCAGGATCAGGACGGCGCCTACCTGCAAGTCTGCACCGAGGTCCTCGGCGGGCGGCTCTTCCTCGCACTCGTCCAGCGGGTCCAGGGAGCCGACGGCTACGGATGGAGCGACGCGCCGGTGCGCATGGCAGCCCACCGGCGTCAACGCCAGGCCCGCCTCACCGTCACCAGCTCCGCCTGACGCCCTGCCGCCGAGGGACACGCCCCGGCCCGGCACATCGAAAGGATTCCGACCGATGCACCCGCTGTCCCGTCCCCTCGTCGTGGGCGTCACCGGCATCGCCGGGCACGCCCTGGCCCAGCGCCTGACCCGGCAGGGCGGCCACCTGCTGGGGCTCTCCCGACGCGGCACCTCGCCCGTGCCCGAGGTGGAGTCGCTGCACGCCGACCTGACCGACCCCGACGCCCTGCGCAAGGTCCTCGCCGGCACCCGTCCGACCTCGGTGTTCCTCACCGCCTGGGCACGCCAGGAGACCGAGGAGGACAACATCCGGGTCAACGGCGCGATGGTGCGCGACGTCCTCGAGGCCGCAGGCGCGGAGGGCACCGTCGCCCACGTCGCCCTGATGACCGGCCTCAAGCACTACCTCGGGCCGTTCGAGGCGTACGGGGAGGGGACGCTGCCCGAGACGCCGTTCGTCGAGACCGAGCCGCGCCTCGAGGCCGCCAACTTCTACTACGCCCAGGAGGACGAGCTCTTCGCCGCGGCCGCGCGCCACCGGTTCACCTGGAGCGTCCACCGCGCCCACACCGTCGTCGGCTACGCGGTGGGCAACGCGATGAACATCGCCTCGACGCTCGCCGTCTACGCGGCGCTGTGCCGGGAGACCGGCCGCCGGTTCACCTTCCCCGGCTCGGCGCAGCAGTGGGACGGGCTGACCGACATGTCCGACGCCGGACAGGTCGCCGACCACATGATCTGGGCCGCCGGGTCGCCCGCGGCCCACGACCAGGCCCTCAACGTCGTCGACGGCGACGTCTTCCGCTGGCGCTGGATGTGGCCGCGCCTGGCCGAGCTGCTCGACGTCGAACCGGAGGGCTTCGAGGAGAAGCCGCGCCCGCTCGTCGAGCAGACCGCCGGGACGGAGGACATCTGGGCCCGGATCGCCGAGCGCGAGGGCTTGCGGCAGAGCCGGCTCGACCGGGTCGCGTCGTTCTGGCACACCGACGGCGACCTCGGCCGCGACATCGAGTGCGTCACCGACATGACCCGGTCCCGCCTGGCCGGCTTCACCGGCTACGTCAGGACCCTCGACGCGTTCGCCCGAGCATTCGAGGCGCTGCGCGCCGACCGGATCATTCCGCAGGCCTGACCCCAACGCCGTCCCGACCCGACCCCGAGAGCCCGCGCCGCCCGGGGCGGGCGGTCCGCGCCCGCTTCGAGGACTGAAGCTCACCAATTACTGGAACAACCTGATCCGGGAAGGCATGACCGAGCGGGACCTCGACACCGCGTCGGACGCGCTGGTCGATGCCCTGGCGGTTCACGGGGACCCCGCCACGGTCGCCGCGGGCCTCACCGCCCACCTCGAGGCGGGCGCCGACCACGTCTGCGCCCAGGTCCTCGTGCGCGACGGCGCCGAGTACGTGCCTGCGCTGAGGTCTCTGGCCGAGGCTCTGGAGCTCCCCAGCGCACGCTCCCGCTGAGCGGTGCGACGCTCGTGGCGTCGCGGCCGCCGAGACGGTTGCCCGGCGGCGTTCCGAGGCCGACGTCTGCCCGTCGCAGGTCGGCTGTTCGAGGCGGGCACACCCTCTCACTTCGTCGCCGGACGCCGCGACCTCCGGTCGCCGAGTACTGAAACCGCTGGTCAGGAGGGGCGCCCCCGGCAGGATTCGAACCTGCGGCACCCGCTTTAGGAGGACGGTCCTATCCGTCGACCAGGGCAGCTACCAGCGACTTTGGCTGCGCGGCGATCGATGAAAGTCGCTCCCGAGGCCCCGGCGGACGGTAGTTCGCACCCAAACCCGCACCCCGACCAAGATCTCGAACAGCAGGCCCGCGACGAGCGAGCTGCCGGTTTGCCCGTAGATGCGCAGCCACCCATGAACCGGAACAGAGGCTGCCCGGCGCGGACCGTTCGCCGGCCAGCGGGCGGGGCGTCGCCGCCGCCCGGGGCCGACCAGCCGGCGGCTGGCCGTGGAGCTGCTGCGGCACAACCTGCAGGTCGCGCCGTTGCTGGTCGACCAGGCCGAGGACGCGGCGAAGACCGCGGTGATCCCGGACGCCGAGGGGGTGCTGCACAACATGCGCGGCTACCTGGCCTGGTCCGGTGGCGACGCCGAGGGCTGCATGAGGGAGGCGCCGGCCTTCGAGCGCCACGCGGTCGAGCACGGGGTCGCGGTCGTGCGTGCCGAGGCGGCCGTGATCTGGACCGGCGCCGGGCGCCCGGACAAGGTGCGGGAGATGATTGGCGTCTTCACCGCCGAGATGCTGACCGGGCCACGGTGAAGTCCTCGGACGCTCCCGTCCAGTTCCAGGGCGACTGCACATGGACGAAGACGTCATGAAACACACCGTCGCCCGGTTGCGCAGCGACCGCGACGAGCAGGCCGCCCGCACGGCGCTGCTCGCCGAACTGGACACCGCCGGGACCCCGGCGATCGACCAGCCGCCTTACCACAGCGCCACGACGTGGCTGATCGACATGACCAACACCCCCGTACCAAAGCCGGACCCTGCCGAGGCCGTCGACCTCGACCCCCTGGCTACCGCCGACGACCAGGACCCCGAAGACGCCGCCGCCGACGACGCCCGACGAGTTCGCCGACGAATTCGACGACGGGGACGACCTCGACGAGCACGGTGAACACGAGGGCGGGCAGGTGGGTCCGCCGCCGATCACTCCGGAGGAGTACGCGGACTGCCCGGGGCACGCCGCGTCGATCATGGACGCCAACAACGACGCTACGGGCAACAGGCCGGGCAGTTCCGGCGCTGATGGAGGAAGTCTCCGAAGCGCGAGAGCCCCCCCTCGGTGCCGGCGGCTGAAAGCTCTCGTGGCGCGGGCGTCTGTCCGGCGAGCGAGGCGGCGTCCCCCCGATCGGTACGGGCCGGTGCGTGCGGATGGCATCCGCACGCACCGGCCCGTGCTCTACCGACCCGGACGTGCCGGGTCGCGGGCTCAGCGCTCGACGGCGCCGATCTTCTGACCGGTCAAGCCGCCCGCGGCGGCCGCGACAACGGTCAGGCCGAGTGCGAGAGCGGCCCAGCCGGCCCCTTGGTGTGCGGCCTGGAGGGCCAGCGTGGGGTCGACCTGGCCGGCGGCCTGGCCGGCCTGCTGCTGCAATCCGCCGACCTGGGAGGCGGCGGTGCTGAGGTTGCCGAGCAGGGCTCCGGCGCCGAGCAGCGCGAGGCCGAGGATCGCGACGATCCCCACGGCCCAGGTCAGGACGCCGTGCAGGAGCCCCTCGTCCGAGTCGCGCGAGGCGGCAGTGGAGCCGGCCATGAGGCCGCCCACGAAGAAGGCGATGAGAGCCAGGACGGCGCTGACGATGCTGGCCGTGGTGCTCTGGCCCTCGGCGTTGACGCCGAGGTCGATGATGCTCAGGGCGAAGAACAGCAGCTGCAGGACGAGGAAGACCGGCAGAGCAACGAGCACGCCGGCCCACACCGGGCCCCAGTGCACCCGGTCCTGCAGGCGGTCGGCGGCGGAGGTGTCGGCGTGTCGCGTGGCCCCCGACTTCGGAGCGTGTTCGCCGCGTTGTCCGGTCTCATAGGCGGTGGTCATCCACGGCCCCTTTCGGTTCGGTCGCCAACGCGGACGGCACGAGCGCACGCTCGCGCCGGCGGTCGGCTTCGGGAGTGGGGGTGGGCCGGGTCTCGAGGTTGAACCCTCGGCACCACCGGGCCGCGCCGGTCACCAAGCAACTCGCCGCGGCGATCAAGAGTGCCCGAGGCCCTGTCGCGATGAAACGACCGAACGCCGGGAGTGACCCACGAAACCGCGGCACCGCTGACCTCCCGCCGGCCATCGGAGACGGGCACCTCCGAGCCCCGACGACGACTGGTCGTGGCCTGCTCCGCGAAGGGACCGGACCGCGCACGACCGCTCTCGCCCGATTGGCGGGGTGATGCCCCCCGACCTGGCCGCCGAAAGGGCGCTCGGCTTCCCCCTCGGCGTCTGTCGATAGCCTCGTCCTTCCCCGCTGCATCTCCCCCGTCCCGGGCCGTCGAAGGAGCTCGCTTGATCCCGTCGTCGCGCTCCGACCAGGGCGGGTTTTCCGAGGGAGTCGTCAGCCGGGACGGCACGGTTGTGGACGCATGGAGCAACGGCGCCGACGGTGTGCCGCTCGTGATCAGTAACGGTCTGGGCGCGCCCCCGTCGGCGTGGCCACGGCTGGCCGAGGTCGACTGCGGGTTCAGGGCCGTATCCTGGTGGCACCGTGGACTGGGCGGTTCCGAGCGCCCCGTCGACCCGACCCGGGTCCGCGTGGAGGACCACGCGGCCGACCTCGAGGCGGTCATGGACGCCGGGGGCCTCGAACGTGCCCTCCTGGTCGGGTGGTCGGTCGGCGTGAACGTCGCCTTCGAGTTCGCGCGCGCCCATCCCGAGCGGGTGGCGGGCATCCTCGGTGTCGGCGGGGTGCCCGGGGGATCGTTCCGGGCGTTCGGTCCTCCGGTCGCGCCCGAGGTCCTGCGTGACGTGGCCGCCCAGGCTGCGGCGTGGCTCCTGCGAGTGGTGGGACCGGTGGCGGCGACGCTGGCCCCGCCCGCGCTGGACACCGCGCTCGTCCTCGGCGCCGGAGCCGTCCCCGCCGCTCCCGACCTCGTCACCTCGGCGGATGTGGCCCGCCATTTCGCTCTCCACCCGTGGAGCTGGTACTCCGACCTGCTCCTGGCCGCCGGGGAGCACCCCGCGATGGAACTCGACTTCGTGTCCTTCCCAGTCACGCTCGTCGGCGGCATCCTCGACGTCGCCGCATCCGCCGGCGACATCGCCGCAGTGACCGCGAGGATTCCGCAGGCTCGATTCGTCCCGCTGTTCGGCACGCATTTCCTGCCCCTCGAACACCGCGACCGGGTCCACCACGAGATCGTCGAGCTCGCAGAACGCGCGGAGCTTCCTCCCGTGCCGGCCCGCCGGCCCCGCAGGACCGGTCCGTCGGGGCACTGATCACGCGGTCACCGAACTGCTGGGTGCTCGGTGTCAACGCTTCGAGGTCCTGCTCGGCGGTCGGCGGCGACGGTGTCGTGCGGATGCCCGCGGGTCCGACGTCGGCTGGTCGGTGACACTCGCCCTGATGGCGTCTCTTGGGTTCGGGGGCGGGTGAGGTCGCGGTCGCAATGGGCACGTCTCGGCGAGGTCGAACCCGGCCCGCGAGCCCGAGGAGTTCCATGTCCAGTACCGACACCACTAGTGACCAGAGCACCGTCCGACAGAGCGCTGACGAACTCGACAGTCAAGCTGACGAACTCGACAGTCAAGCTGAGTACGGCGTCAAGATCGAATCCGCCACGGCGGCCGCCGTCTTCGTCGACGAGATGTTCGAGGTCCTCGAGCGCATGGTCGCAGCCCAGCGTCGCTTCGCGCAGGCCGCCCTCGACGAGCCGTCCCGACAGGCCGTGGAGCTCGCCGTCGCCGCCCGAGCCCCGCTCGCCGACCTGACCGGTATCGCCGCCGCCGACGAGGTCGAGGACAGCGACGAGGACAGCGACGAGGTCGAGGAGAGCGACGAGGACGAGGGACGCCCGGCCGAGGACTCGCAGCCCGAGGCGGCGTCGTCGCGTGCCGAGGCACCCAGGCAGAGCCGTCGACGGCGCCCCGCGTCCACGGAGCGCGCCCCGGAATCGGGTCGTGCGACGACCGGCCGTCCGCGCCGGCGGGCCGAGGCCTGAAGGTCTTGCCGTCGCCCAACCCGA
>NZ_DASXJS010000200.1:0-82237 GCF_036497245.1 Actinomycetospora sp.
GTCGGTCTCGTGCAGCCCGTGCCCGGTGCAGCGTCGAGGCGGGGTCAGCGACCGGTCGGGTGGGCGGGCATCCGCTTGACGATGTTGAAGAAGTTGCTGGGGGTGAGCACCGGCTCACCGACGCTGATCTGCGGGGCCTGGGTGAGCAGCTCGGTGAACATCGCGCGTAACTGCGTGCGGGCGAGTTGGTTGCCCAGGCAGTGGTGGATGCCGCCGCCGCCGAAGGTGATGTGCGGGTTCGGCCTGCGGGAGAGGTCGAGCTCGTTCGGTCGGTCGAACCTGGTGGCGTCGCGGTTGGCCGACGAGAAGAACAGCACGACCTTGTCCCCGGCGGTGATCCGGCGCCCGCGGAAATCCATGTTCCGGGCCGCGGTGCGCCGGAATGTGGCGATGGGGGTCGCCCAGCGCACCAGTTCCTCGACGGCGGTCGACATCCGCCCCTCGAGGTCTTCGAGCAGCCAGGCGCGCTGCTCAGGGTGATCCACCAGGGCCTTGAGGCCGTGGCTGGTGGACTGGCGGGTCGTGTCGTTGCCGGCCACGGTCAGCAGCACGAAGAACGCGCCGATCTCGAAGTCGGTGAGGCGCTCGCCCTCCACCTCGGCCTGGGACAACGCCGAGATCAGATCGCTGCCAGGCCGCTCGCGGCGTTCGGCGGCCAGGCGACTGGCGAGCTGATGGCAGTAGCCGTTGGCGGTCATCAGCGAGTTGATGACCTCGTCCTTGGTGTGCCCGACCACGTCGGGGTCGTTCCACGACATCGCGATCGCGGTCTGGTGGGCGGCTTCCTCGCGCTCCCCGGCCGGCACATCCATCATGTCGTTGATGTTGTTCATCGGCATCAGCCCGGCGCACTCGGCCACGAAGTCGGCCTCGCCGCCGCCGGCCTCGGCCTTCGCGCACAGATTCTTCACCGCTGACGCGGCGTTCCCCTGGATCATCTCGTCGATGCGGCGCATCTGTTTGGGGGTGAACGCCGCGGCCACGAGCCTGCGCAGTGTGGTGTGCCGCGGCGGGTCCATGCCGATGAACGACTGCGCGGCCTCGATGAAGTCGGCAGGCAGGTTCTCCATGAGGATGCCCGGGCCGGACAGGAAGTCGTCGTGGCGCTTGGTGACCTCGACCAGATCGTCGTACTTCGTGATCGCCCAGAACCCGTAGTCCTCCGGGTCCTCGAAGACCTGGTCATCGGGTGCCGGATGCCACGTGATGGTGTCGCGGTCGCGCAGACGCGAGAAGGTCTTCTCCCGCTCGAACATGTCGGTCGCCCAGAACGCCCGCGACGAGATGTCCTCGTCGTCATAGGGGCGGTCCGGGGTCCCGCTGGCGAAGGTCGACACACGTGACGTCTGGGTCATGGTGCTGCTCCTCACCCGCTCCACACCGCGAGGGCGAGGTGGAGGCGGTCGGCGGTGGACCCGAAGATCGTGATCGGGCACACATCCAGGCTGGACAGTCTGGCTCGATCTGTCAACCATCGTTCTCGGTTCTGTCCAGCGGCTTGACAGCGGATCGCCCACTGTGACCTGCTGATGTGTGCGGAACCAGTACGCGCAGAGCGCGCATCAGCAAATGCGGGACGCGGCGCTCGACGCGGCTGCCGAGGAAGTGATCACCCGCGGGTGGTCGAGCCTGCAGATCCAGGCCATCGCCCGCCGGGCCGGGGTCAGCCGCCAGACCCTCTACACCACCTTCGGCAGCAAGCAGGGCATCGCCCAGGCTCTGATCCTGCGCCTGACCGAGCGCTTCATCACCGGCATCGAGACGGCCATGGCCAGCCACACCGGCCTCTACCAGCAGTGGTTCGCGGCGATGCGGTACACCCTGGATCGGGCCGCGGGCGAGCCGCTGCTCGTCTCGGTGCTCACCGCCGACGGAAGCGATGACTTCCTGCCGCTGCTCACGAGTCGCGGCGCGCCGGTCCTCGACGCCGCTCGCGTGCGCCTGAGCCGCGCTCTTCACGAAGCCCGCCCCGAGGTCGACGTCGCCATCGCCGACGATCTCGCCGAAGCCGCGGTACGCCTGGCTCTGAGTCATATCGTGCTGCCCCTGCGCTCCACCGAGCACGCCGCCGCGCAGATCGCCCGCATCGTCGACGCCACGTATCGCGACACGCGGACGCCGCAGGCGCTGCGGCACGACTGACGACGGGCCCCGGAACGATGGACCCGGGCCGCGACGCCCGCGAGGATGCCCCCGTGGCTTCTCCCTGGGTCCTGGACGAGGACGACGCGCTCGAACTGCTCGCCTACCTCACCACCGCGGCCCGGACCCAGGTCGACGAGGCCGCCGAGTACGGCCCGATGCGGCTGCTGACCGCGGCACACCGGCTCGCCGAGGCCATGACACCGCGAGCCACACCCGGGACGGCCGACGTCCTCGACGGACCACTGGCCCGGATGCCGCTGCTCGCTGTCCCCCGCGACGATCGGGAGGCCTACGTCGATGAGCTCGACACGGTCTGCCGCGAGCTGGCCCGGCACCTCGTCGCGCGCTACGGGCCGGACGCCCCGTGACCGACCCCGTCCTGGACGCCATCCGCCGCCGACGGGTGGTGCGGGCGATGACCGACGAGCCGGTCCCGCGGGAGCGGGTGGAGACCATCCTCGACGCGGCACGGTGGGCGCCGACGGCGGGGAACCGTCACCTCCAGCGCTTCGTGGCCACCACCGACCCCGGCGTGCTGCGGGTGCTGCGGATGGTCTCGCCCGGGATGATCCAGCGCCCGACCGCGGCGATCACCATCTGCGTGGACCGACCGCTCGCGCAGAGCTACGGCTTCGCCCCGGACGCCCGCGGCCTCTCGGTCGACGTCGGCACCGCCATGGCGACGATGCTGCTCGCCGCCCACGCCGTCGACGTCGGCGCCGGGCCGGTCAGCTCGTTCAGTCGGGCCGCGGTCGGCGTCGTGCTCGCGCTCCCCGAGGGCTGGAGCCCGGAGGTGATCGTGTGTCTCGGTCACCCGGCACCCGCGCGGGTCGCGCCGATGGCGCCCACCCGGCACCTCGGGTGGCGTGACCTCACCCGGTGGGTCCCGGAGGACCCGGCTGACACTTAGCTCTTGCGCTAACTATTGCGCCGCTCAATACTGAGCCTCATGGCACAGCGTGAGGCGGTGGTCGACGGGGTCTTCGTCGCCCTCGCCGACTCCACCCGTCGCGCCGTGATCTCGCGGCTCGGTCATGGCCCGGCGACCGTCGGCGATCTCGCCCACGACTTCCCCATGACCCTGCCGTCCTTCATGAAGCACGTCCGCACGCTCGAGGCGACCGGCCTCATCCGCACCACCAAGTCGGGGCGGGTCCGCACCTGCGAGCTCGACCGGGCCCGCCTCGCCGTCGTGCAGAGCTGGCTCGACGAGCAGCGCCGGGTGTGGGAGGCGCGTACCGACCGTCTCGAACAGTACGTCACCGATTCCGAGGAGCACCCGTGAACCCCGATCTCGACCTCGCGCTGGAACGCGTGATCAAAGCGCCCAGAGCGACCGTGTGGAACGCCTGGACCGACCCCGCGGCCTTCGCGCGCTGGTGGCTCCCCGCCCCCACCCGATGCCGCGTCGAGCGGCTCGACGTCCGGCCGGGGGGTGGGCTGGTCACGTCCATGAGCGAGGACGGTGTGGCCTTCGTGCCGCACTCCGACCGCGCAGCTGGCCGCCGTCGCCGAGGCGGCCGGCTCCCGACCCTGACGGCCGGGGTCACCGGCGGGCGGCGCGGATCAGCGTCGCCCCGAGCACGGCCCAGGTGACGCCCCAGACGGCGATCGCCCCGAAGTGCGGGAGGTCGCCGAGCGCCGCCCCGGCCGGGATGGTCGCGACCGGCCAGACCCCCGCGGCGAGGACGGCCCAGCGGGGCAGCGCGTTCGCGGGGCCGCGGAACATCCCGACGGCGGCGACGATCAGGCTCACGGCCACGAGGACCATGAGGACGCTGAACAGCAGGATGGCGGTGTCCTGGTCGACGAGCGCGTAGGCGTGGGCCAGGGCGAAGAGCGTCATCGCGACGGCGGCGGCGGCCAGCGCCGCGGTGACGAGCCCCGAGGCGCCGACCGACGCCGCGAGGCGCCGGACCCCGAGGATGCCGACCGCGAACAGCAGGGCGGCGGGCACCACGGTCGCGAACCAGGCACGTCCGACGAGATCGGGTGACAGTGCGCCCACGATCCCGAGGACGGCGACGACGACGCCGGCCAGGACGGCGGCGGCCCCGTGGGGCCGGACGTCGGCGTCGGTGGTGGTGAGGGTGTCGGTCATGACGGCTCCCGGATGTCGGTGGATGGACCGGCACCGACGGTGGGCCGCGAGCGCACCCGCGGGGCAGGGCCGGAGCACCCGTCCTGCCCGGTACCGCCCCGGGTGGGCCGGGAGGAACCACCCGGGGCGTCCGGGCGATTCGACCGCAGACAAGCCGGTGGGTGGGGTCGCAGGATGAGCGCATGCCCGACCAGGGGGACGTGCGCGTCGGCCGGCCACCATGGCTGGCCGCCGGTCTCGTCGCGCTGGCGGTCGCCGAGGCCCTGACGACGGTGGTCGGGGTGCTCGTGACGGGCATGCCCCTGGCCGCGGCCCAGGACAGCTTCCTGGTCAGCAACGCCGCGATCGGCTCGGTCTGCGCCGTGTGCGGCGGACTGATCGCCGCATCCCGGCCGCGCAACGCCCTCGGCTGGCTGCTGCTCGGGGTGGCCGTCGCGCAGACGGCCACCGCCGCCGTCACGCCGTGGCTGGCGCGGGCCATCGCCGTCGGGGACGCCCGGGCCACGGCGTGGACCGCGACGGTCTACTCCGCCGCCTGGCCGTGGGCGATCGGGCTGTTCCTGCCGCTGGCGGTCCTGGTCTTCCCCGAGGGCCGGCTGCCCGGCGGTCGGCTGCGCGCCAGGGTGCGCTGGCCGCTGCTCGCCGTCGTCCTGGCCAACGGCGTCGCCCAGGTCCTCACCTTCAGCGCCGACCCCTACCCGCTGGCCCCCGTCGCGGGGTTCGCGCCGGGGCAGGTGCCGCCCGCGTGGTCGTGGCTGGCGATCCCGGGACTGGACACCGGCCCGGTCGGCGCCGGCACGAACATCCTGCTGGCCGCGACCTATCTCGCCGGTGTCGTCACCCTCGTCGTCCGCTACCGGCGCGGCGGGGAACGGACCCGACGGCAGGTGCTCTGGCCGCTGCTCGCCGCGGTCGTCGTCGTCGTGGTCATCGCCGTGACGCGGGCGGTGTGGTCCGTCGCGGCGCCCGGCACCGGGTTCCCGATCATGTCCACGCTCGCGGTCGCGCTGATCCCGGTGGGCATGACGATCGCGGTCCTGCGCCACCAGCTGCTCGACATCCGGCTGCTGTGGTCGCGGACGGTCACCTACGTCGTGCTGACGGCGGCGCTCGTCGCCACCTACGTCGCCGTCGTGGAGATCGTGACGCGGCTCGTCGGGCCCGGCGACGGCCTGGCCACGTCGGTGGCCGCCACCGTCGTCGTGGCCGCTGCCTTCGACCCGATCCGGGTCCGCCTCCAGCGCCTGGTCGACACCCTGCTCTACGGCGACCGCGGCGACCCGGTCCGCGCCGTCTCGTCGGTGACCGCGCAGCTCGCGACCGGACCGGAGCGGCCCGGCGACGTGCTCCCCGCGGTCTGCCAGGCCCTCAAGCTGCCGTGGGCGGCGCTCGCGGTGGACGGCGACACGGTCGGCGAGGTGGGCACACGGCGCGCTCCCCAGGAGAGCTTCCCGCTGCGCCACGCGGGTCGCACCCTCGGGGAGCTGCGGGTCGGGGTCCGGTCCGGGCAGGCGCGGCTCGCCCCGTCCGACCGGGCGGTGCTCGAGCTGATGGCGCTGCCCATCGGCGTGGCCCTGCACGCCGAGGCGCTCTCGGCGGCCGTGCAGGCGTCGCGGCAGGAGATCGTGGCCGCGCGGGAGGAGGAGCGGCGTCGCCTGCGCCGCGACCTGCACGACGGGCTCGCCTCGGTGCTGACCGGGGTCGCGTTCCAGGCCGACGCCGTGATCACCCTCGCGTCGGGCGGCCGTCGCGACGCCCCGCGGATCGCCGCGCTGGGCGAGGACATCCGCGGCAGTGTGACGAGCGCGCTCGACGACGTCCGGCGTCTGATCAACGAGTTGCATCCGGCGGCACTGCACGAGCTCGGCCTCGTGGAGGCGGTCCGGCGGCACGCGCAGCGGCTGACGCGCGGCGACCCGGTGCCGCTGGTGATCGCCGTCGTCGACGACGACCGGGTCACCGAGCTCCCCGCCGCGGTCGAGGTCGCCGCCTACCGCATCCTCGTCGAGGCGCTGACCAACGTGGCCCGGCACTCCCGGGCCACCCACGCCGAGGTCGAGATCCGCTGCTCGGAGGCCGACCTCGTCGTCGGGGTGCGCGACGACGGCCCCCCGGGCGACGAGGTGGTCTGGCACCCGGGGGTCGGGCTGGCGTCGATGCGCGACCGCGCCGAGGAGCTCGGCGGGCGGCTCGACGCGGCCCCGTCGCCGGGCGGCGGGCACGTCCTGGCCCGGCTGCCGCTGGCCCGCGCCGCCGTGTCCCGGGTCGTCCCGTGACGGAGCGGGCGGTGCGCGTCGTCCTCGCCGACGACCACCCGATCATCCGCGACGGGCTCGCGGCTCTGCTGACGGCGACCGAGGGCATCGAGGTCGTCGGGACCGCGCAGAGCGGGGACGAGGCGGTCCGCCTGGCGGTCACGGAGCGCCCGGACGTGCTGGTCGTGGACCTGCACATGCCCGGGGGCATCGACGGTGTCGAGGCGACCCGCACCGTCCGGAGCGCGGCGCCCGAGGTCGGGATCCTCGTGCTGACCATGCTCGACGACGACGCGACCGTCCGGGCCGCCCTCGACGCAGGCGCCTCCGGATACGTCCTCAAGGGCGACTCGCGGCAGCAGATCGTCCGAGCCATCCACGCCGTCGCCGCAGGGGCGAGCATCCTCGGGTCCGGGGTGAGCCGTCAGGCTCCGGGCGCCGCCCCGGATCCGTTCGCGGAGCTGACGGCCCGGGAGCGTCAGGTCCTCGAGATGCTCGCGACCGGGAGCTCGACGGCCGCGATCGCGGCCCGGCTCGGCGTCGCCGCCAAGACCGTCACGAACAACCTCTCGGCGATCTTCGCCAAGCTCGGCGTCGCCGGGCGTACCGAGGCGGCCCTCCTCGCCCGCGACCACGGCCTCGGACGGCCCTGATGATCGGTGAAGCCGGGCGCGGTCGACCGCTGACCGGGTGGTCCCGCGCCGGGGTGGGCCGTCTGCGCGGCCAGAATCACCCTCACGGGTGGCACGCGTCGGGGGTCGGGTCGCGCCGCGTGGCCGCAGAATGGACATATGTCGACCGACGCGCGCCGAGCGGTTTCTGAGGCGCGTCCGGCGGTCGATCAGCCGTCGGGGGCCGGCTGGGGTGCGTGGCCGCCGCCGACTCCGGGTGATCGCCCGCTCTCCATGACCTCCCGGGCGGACGGGGCCGAGCACGCCGTGATGGCGACCGAGCTCGAGCAGGCCAACCGCACCGGTCAGCCGCCGATGGGGCTCTGCGGCACGGTCGTCGACCTCGCCCCGCTCGGGGCGACCGCGCGCCACGTCTGCCGCCCGTGCCGCGAGGTGATGTCCCGCCGCAGGCACGACGAACGCCGGGCGCCGCGGGTGCCGACGCCGCCGTGGGCGCTGCTCGTCCAGTGGTACGAGGCGCTCGTCCGTCTCCTGCGGGGTGGCCTGCGACCCGAGGGACCGAAGGCGCTCGGGTCAGGTTCCCGCGCGCCGCTGGCCCTGCCCGCGTCGCCGTCACGGCCGCCCGTGCCCCTCGATCAGGGGGTACCCGCACCCCGGCCGCGGACGTCGCCGCCGATACGCGCGCCGCATCCGGTGCGGGACAGCGGCGGGCGACACCGCCGCGATTGAGGGTGCCGCCGCGTCAGCGGTGGCCGCCGCCCTTCCCGCGGAACTTGCCCAGCATCTCCTGGGCCTTGGCGCGGTTCTTGGGGTCCTGCGCGTAGCGCTTCGCCTGGTCGGCGTACTTGCGACCCTGGGGGCTCTTGATGAAGTCCTGGACCTTCTGGAACAGACCGGGCACGGGTACTCCTGGGGCGAGAATCCGATGTGTCCGTTTCAGCGTACGCGGTCCGCGGGACCCATTTCGCTACCCGTCAGTAGCCACCTACTACCTACTCGCGAGTAACTTGAGAGGGGTACGCCACGTCGCTCTCGGCCCGCACTCGTGGGACAGTCGGCACGGAGCGAATCGCTACCGACGGGTAACTCAATGTCGGTGGTCAGGGAGTTCGCAGGCACAGGAGGTCACAGAGGACCCATGAACATCGTCGTGCTCATCAAGCAGGTGCCGGACACCTGGTCGGAGCGCACGCTCTCCGACAGCGACAAGACCCTCGACCGCGCCTCCTCGGACGCGGTGCTGGACGAGATCAACGAGCGCGCCGTGGAGGAGGCGCTCAAGATCAAGGAGGCCGGGGACGCCGAGGTCACGATCGTGACTGCCGGCTCCGACCGCGCCACCGACGCCGTGCGCAAGGCGCTCTCGATGGGCGCCGACAAGGCCGTCCACGTCAACGACGAGGCCATCCACGGCTCGGACGCCGTCGCCACCGCCAAGGTGCTCGCGAAGGCGATCGGCACCGTCGGCGACGTCGACCTGGTCCTGGCGGGGAACGAGGCCACCGACGGTCGCAGCGGCGCCATGGCCGGGATGATCGGCGAGGTCCTCGGCTGGCCGTCGCTCACGCACGCGAACGGACTCACCGTCAGCGACGGCACCGCCTCGGTCAAGCGCGAGACCGACGAGGGCACCTGCGATGTCACCGCCGCGCTGCCCGCCGTCGTCAGCGTCGGCGAGAAGATCAACGAGCCGCGGTACCCGTCGTTCAAGGGGATCATGGCGGCCAAGAAGAAGCCGGTGAGTGCCCTCGGCATCTCCGACCTCGGCCTCGACGCCTCGGAGGTCGGGCTGGCCGGCTCGCTCGTGCAGGTCGACTCGTTCGCGCCGCGCCCGCCGAAGTCGGGCGGTCAGAAGGTCGAGGACGAGGGCGACGGCGGCGCGAAGATCGCCGAGTTCCTCGTCGGCCAGAAGCTCATCTGAGCACCGTCCACGAGCGATAGAGGAGAACAGTCATGGCTGAAGTACTGGTCCTCGTCGACCACGTCGACGGTGAGATCAAGAAGAACACCTACGAGATGCTGACCGCGGCCCGCCGCCTCGGCGAGCCGTCCGCGGTCGTCGTCGGCACGCCGGGCACGGCCACGAAGCTGGCCGAGGGCCTCGCCGCGCACGGCGCGGAGAAGGTCTACGTCGCCGAGTCCGACGACGCGGTCAACTACCTCTCGACCCCGCAGGTCGACGTCCTCGCCGCCCTGGTCGAGCGCGTCTCGCCGCCCGCGGTGCTCATCGCCGGTGGCGCCGACGGCCGCGAGGTCGCGGGCCGCCTGGCCGTGCGCACGAACTCCGGCTGGCTCAACGACCTCGTCGAGATCGACGGCCAGCGCGGCGGCACCCACTCGATCTTCGGTGGCGCCTTCACCGTGCAGTCGCACGCCACGACCGACACCGCGATCGTCTCCTGGCGCGGTGGCTCGATCGAGGCCGAGGAGAACGCCGCCGCCGGGACGCAGGAGACCGTCGAGGTCCCCTCGGTCGACGCCGCGCGCTCGGCCAAGGTGTCCAACCGGGCCCCGATCGTCGGCGGCGACCGTCCCGAGCTCACCGAGGCGAGCATCGTCGTCGCCGGTGGCCGGGGCGTCGGCTCGGCCGACAACTTCAACGTCGTCGAGACCCTCGCGGACTCGCTGCACGCCGCCGTCGGCGCCTCCCGCGCCGCGGTCGACTCCGGGTACTACCCGAACCAGTTCCAGGTCGGGCAGACCGGCAAGACGGTGTCGCCGCAGCTCTACGTCGCGCTGGGCATCTCCGGTGCGATCCAGCACCGCGCGGGCATGCAGACCTCGAAGACGATCGTCGCGGTCAACAAGGACCCCGAGGCCCCGATCTTCGAGATCGCCGACTTCGGCATCGTGGGCGACCTGTTCTCGGTCGCGCCGCAGCTGACCGAGGAGGTCGGCAAGCGGGCCTGATCCCGCGCTGCTCGTCACGGGCGAAGGGCACCGTCGGCCACCTCGAGGTGGTCGGAGGTGCCCTTCGTCCTGTCCGGGGCCTGGCCGGACCTGGCTCACGAATGATCGCGTGAGGTCGTGGGAGCGTTCGACCATCGCGAGGATTACGCTCGATGGGCGATGACGTACCTCGACCACGCGGCCACCACGCCGATGCTGCCCGTGGCCGTCGCCCGCTACACCGGGGCGCTCGGCCGCGTCGGCAACCCCTCGTCGCTGCACACCGCGGGCCGACGGGCGCGCAAGGACGTCGAGGAGGCCCGCGAGAGCATCGCCGGTGCCGTCGGCGCCCTGCCGACCGAGGTCGTCCTGGCCACCGGCGGCACCGAGGCCGACAACCTCGCGGTCAAGGGCATCTACTGGGCCCGGCGCGAGGCCGATCCGCGGCGCACCCGGGTCGTGGTGTCCGCCGTCGAGCACCACGCCGTGCTCGACGCCGCGGAGTGGCTCGCCGAGCACGAGGGCGCGACGATGCACGTGCTGGGCGTCGACGAGGCGGGGCGGGTGCACCCGTCGGCGCTGCGCGAGGTCCTCGACGCCCACGGCGACGAGGTCGCGGTCGTCAGCGTGATGTGGGCGAACAACGAGGTCGGCACCGTCAACGACGTCCGCGCCCTGGCCGAGGTCGCGCACGGGTTCGGCGTCCCGCTGCACACCGACGCGGTCCAGGCCGTGGGCTCGCTCCCGGTGGACTTCGCGACCTCCGGGGCCGACGCGCTCTCGCTCACCGGCCACAAGCTCGGCGGGCCGGTCGGGGTCGGGGCACTGCTGCTGCGCCGGGACGCGTCGTGCATGCCGTTGCTGCACGGCGGCGGGCAGGAGCGCGACGTGCGCTCGGGCACGCTCGACGTGGCCGGGACGGTCGCGCTCGCGGCGGCGGTGCGCGCCGCCGTGGACGACGCCCCCCGGCGGGGGATGGAGCTCGCGGCGCTGCGCGACGACCTCGTCGCGCGACTGATCGCCGAGGTCCCGGACGCGACCCTGAACGGCGTGGCGCTCGACGCCGCCCCGGTCGCCGGCGGGCCGGCGCGGCTGCCGGGCAACGCGCACCTCTCGTTCCCGGGCTGCGAGGGCGACAGCCTGCTCATGCTGCTCGACGCGCACGAGATCGAGTGCTCGACCGGCTCGGCGTGCACCGCCGGGGTGGCGCGCCCGTCGCACGTGCTGCTGGCGATGGGGGTCGAGGAGGCCGCCGCGCGCGGCTCGCTGCGGTTCTCGCTGGGCCACAGCTCGACCGCGGCGGACGTCGACGCGGCCGTGGCGGCGATCGGCCCCGTGGTGGAGCGCGCCCGGGGTGCCCTGGCACGCTCGTAGTCATGAAGGTGCTGGCGGCGATGAGCGGCGGGGTGGACTCCGCCGTCGCGGCCGCGCGCGCCCGCGACGCAGGCCACGACGTCGTCGGGGTGCACCTGGCCCTCTCGGCGAAGCCCGCGACGATGCGCGAGGGCGCCCGCGGGTGCTGCTCGGTCGAGGACTCCCACGACGCGCGGCGCTGCGCCGACGTCCTCGGCATCCCGTTCTACGTCTGGGACATGGCGGCCCGGTTCACGGCCGACGTCGTCGAGCCCTTCGTCGCCGAGTACGCCTCGGGGCGCACCCCGAACCCCTGCCTGCGCTGCAACGAGAAGATCAAGTTCTCGGCGGTCCTGGACCGGGCGCTCGCGCTGGGCTTCGACGCCGTCGTCACGGGGCACTACGCCCGCCTCGAGCACGGGATGCTTCGTCGGGCCGTGGACGCCGACAAGGACCAGTCCTACGTGCTCGGCGTGCTGACCGCCCGCCAGCTGGCCCACGCGATGTTCCCGCTCGGTGACTCGCCGAAGTCCGAGGTCCGGGCGGAGGCCGCGCGCCGCGGGCTCGTCGTCGCCGAGAAGCCCGACAGCCACGACATCTGCTTCATCCCCTCGGGCGACACCCGCGGGTTCCTGGCCGACCGTCTCGAGGAGGCGCCCGGCGAACTGGTCGACGCGACGTCGGGGGCCGTGCTCGGGAAGCACACCGGGGTCGCGGGATTCACCGTCGGCCAGCGCCACGGCCTCGGCCTCCAGAGCCCCGCCCCGGACGGCCGCCCACGCTACGTGCTGGGTATCGAGCCGGTGTCGCGCCAGGTGACGGTGGGCGCGGTCGAGGAGCTCGACGTGCGTGCGCTGTCCGCGTCGGCACCGGTCTGGCACGGCGAGGCCGGGGTGACCGAGGACGTCGTCGTGCAGGTCCGGGCGCACGGCGGGCTGGCCCCCGCGCGCGTGACGGTCTCCGACGAGGGCCTCGACGCCGCGCTCGACGAGCCGCTGCGCGGGGTGGCCCCCGGCCAGGCCGTCGTCGTCTACTCCGGGGACCGTGTGCTCGGCTCGGCGACGATCACCGCGACGGCCTGATCGCCCGGACGGGCCGCACCCGGATGTCGGTCGCGCCGCCGCTGGGTCCGCTCCGACATCCTGTCGCGGCGTTCTGACATCGGGCGGCCGCCTTGTCGTTCTGAATCACAGCGACAAGGTGCTGCCGCCACGGTGGGAACCCGCGACAAGAGCCCCCGGACGCGCCGCACCCGTCGTCGTACGCGGGCCGGAGCCGACGCCGAGCCTATGATCGGCTCCATGGCGTTCGAGGCCGAGAACATCCGGGACTGGCTGGGCAAGAAGGTCGTCGACCCGTCCGGGTCGAAGATCGGCGAGATGGAGGCGGTCTACTACGACACGGCGACCGACGAGCCCACGTTCGTCACGGTCGAGCTCGGGATGTTCAACCGCAAGCGGCTGGTGTTCGTCCCGCTGCACGGCGCGACGGTGCATCCCGACCACGTCACGGTGACCGTCGAGAAGGACCTCGCGAAGAACGCCCCGGCGATCGAGACCGACGGCGAGCTGCCGGTGGAGGACGAGCCGGCGATCTTCGAGCACTACGGGGTCGACTACGGGCCGCGGTCGGGTCGCCGGCTGGCCCGCCGCTGACCCCGTGAGCGAGGACCTCGTCGCGGGCGAGCCGCGCGCCCTGCTGCGTGAGGCGCTGGCCAGCATCCACACCGAGCGGCGGGCCGACGGTGACCTCGAGATCAGCGGCGAGGTCCCGCCCGACCTGGCCGAACCGCTGGTCCGCGCCCTGGACCGGGTCGCCCAGGAGCTGCGCGACGACGACGAGCGCCGGGGCGCCGAGGCCCGGGACGGTGGGCGCCTGCAGGCCGACGCGTTCGTCGCCCTGCTGCTGCGCGTCACCGACCCGGACCACCGGGACTGACTCAGCCCTGCCGCGCCTTCCATGTCGGGTTCTGCTTGTTGATCACCAGGACCCGCCCGTGGCGGCGCACCACGCTCGATCCCGGCTTCTGCTTCAGCGCCTTGAGCGACGCACGCACCTTCATGAGCTCCGGCCTCTCTCTCCTGGCTCCGGTCAGCGCTCCTCGCGGAACTCGACGTGCCGGCGCTCGCGCGGGTCGTACTTGCGCAGCACCAGGCGGTCGGGGTCGTTGCGGCGGTTCTTCCGCGTCACGTAGGTCGTGCCGGTCCCCGCCGTCGAGCGCAGCTTCACGATCGGTCTCACGTCGTTGCGGGCCATGGGTTCTCCTCGCTGTCGGTGCTGATTATCATTAACGATAATCGACCGAGGAGGATTCCCGATGCCGAGGAGAACAGGCATGAGCGGCGTGACGGTGGTGGCCTGCGGCGTGCACGGGTGCCCACACGCCTCGGCCTCGCCGGACGGGTCCGACGACGAGCTCCGGGCCGCCATCCGCGAGACGCCGCACGGGGTGCTGGTCCGCTCGGGCTGCCTGCAGGGGTGCTCGACGGAGACGTCGTCGGCCGGGGCCACCGTCCTCGTCCAGCCCTGCGACGTCCACCGCAGGCCATCGGGCCCGACGCTCGTCGTCGGGCCGCTGCACGAGCAGGCCGACGTCGCCGAGTGCTGCGCCTGGTTGCGGGCCGGAGCGCCCGCTCCCGCACCCGCACACCTGGTCGCCGGGGTGCTCGCCGGCTAGCAGTGCGCCAGGACGTCCAGGAGGCGCCCCCGCAGCTCCGCGCCCCGGTCGGCGAATCCCCGCTGCGCCTCGGCGTACTCGGCCTTCCCGGCGGCGGTCTCGATGCGGACCGGGGTGTAGCCGTGCGCGGCGAGGTCGTAGGGCGAGGCGCGCATGTCGAGGGTCCGGACGTCGCGGGCCAGCTCGAAGGTGTCCAGCAGCAGCTCACCCGGCACGGCGGGCCCGAGCTTCGTCGCCCACTTGTAGAGATCCATCGTCGCGTGCAGGCAGCCCGGCTGTTCCAGCTCGACCTGCCGCTCGCGCGTCGGCGTCCCGGCGTTGCGCGGGGCGGCGTCGGCGGTGAAGAACCGGTAGGCGTCGTAGTGCGTGCAGCGGATGCGGTGGTTCTCGACGACGGTGTCGGTGCCCGCCGCCCCGAGCCGGAGCGGGACCGGGTGCCGGGTCTCGTCGGCGCGGTAGACCATGGCCCACTCGTGCAGCCCGAAGCAGCCCAGCTGGGCCGGTCGGGCGGCGGTGGCCGCGAGCAGGCCGCGCACGAACGCGATCGTCGCCGGGCGGATCGTCGTCGGGTCGACCCGCGTGCCGTCGGGGGTGTAGTGCTTCCACGCCCCGCGCTCGGCCGCGTTCTCCAGCGTGACCCCGGCCCCCGGGTGCCAGACGCGCAGCCTGTTCGGGCGGGTCGGGTAGTAGGTGAAGAGGAAGTCCTCGACCGGGTGGGACTCGTGGCGGGCGCGACGGGCCCGGTGCCCGGCCGTGAGCGCGTCGGCGCGCGCGGCGTGGGCGTCCGCGCGGGAACGCCAGGTGGGCTCGTCGAGGTGGGGCATCGCGCGCTCCAGGGTGCCAGGGCGGCGGGCGCGACCTCACCGGTCGTCGGGAACCCGTGTCCGGCGCAGGTGCGCGATCTCCCGCACGGCCATGGTCAGCGCGAAGGTCCCGAACACGACGCCGAGCACCACGTCGTCGAGCGCGAGCCCCAACAGCGCCCCGGCGACGGTGCCCGGCGCGGCGGCGCCTCCCATCAGGGTGCCGATGCGCAGCGACGCGGTGCCCTGACGCACGTGCACGAGGCCGCCGACGAGGGAGTTCGGCACGAACACCAGCAGCGCCGTCCCCGCGGCGGTGTGCAGGTCGACCCCGAAGAGCAGGACCAGCGTGGGGACGGCCAGCAGTCCGCCCCCGAGACCCATCGCCCCGGCCCAGGCCCCGATCACCAGGCCCGCCGCGACGGTGGCCGGGACGACGAACCACGGGTCCGTGAGCAGGTGGGCGGGGACCACCGGGGCACCCTGCGAGGGGTCGAGACCCGCGGCGTCGAGGTAGAGCTTCGCCGCGGTGAGGAGCAGGACCGCGACGAGCAGGCTCCGCAGCACCCGCTCCGAGGCGCGGGCGAGCAGCCGGGCACCGAAGACTCCGCCGAGGATCCCGCCGAGCATCATGCCGCCGCCCGCGCGCAGGTCGAGCGAGCCGCCGACCAGCCCGTAGACCGCGGCCCCGGCGGCGCAGACCGGGACGTTGGCGATCGTCGAGGTCCCGTGCACCTGGGCGCGGGTGAGGGTGGTGAAGCGGTCGAGCGCGGGGACGAAGAGCACCCCGCTCCCGCCGCCGATCAGGCCCCCGACGACGCCGCCGACGACGCCGATCGTCAGCACCTGTCCGCGCTCGACGCGCGGGGGTTCCGGCCGGCTCGCCACGGGCCTCCCGACGACGTCGTTGCTCCACGGGCCCGTCATCGTCGCGGACCGGGGCCCGGAGCGCCCGCCCGGTCGTGACCGCCTGGTACACCTGGGCCGTGACCGACCCGCGCCCCGCCCTGGTGATGCCCGGTCCCGACGACGCGGCCGGCGACGGTCCGAGCGCGGTGCCGGACGGGCCGCGACGGCCCGAGGAGCGCGCCACCGGGCTGGGCTCGCTGCCCGGCACCGACCACCGGGAGGCTGCCCGCACCGTCGTCGGGGAGCTCCCGGAGTTCCCGCACGTCGCCGAGCTGCCCGAGCGGGGGGTGGGCGCCGACATGATCGGGCGCGCCACCGCGCTGCTGGTCGACCTCGCCGTCGAGGTGTGGCCGTCCGGATACCGGGTCACGGCCCGGCCCGGCGGCGACCACCGCCGCGGCGTCGACCTGCTCGCCCGGGACGTCGACGCGCTCGACGAGGTGCTCGGGGAGACCGGGGCGACCCCGCGCCGGGTGAAGACCCAGGTCGCCGGCCCGTGGACGCTGGCCGCGGGGGTCGAGCTGCGCACCGGGCACCGGGTGCTGACCGACCGGGGTGCGGTCGCGGAGTTCACCGAGAGCCTCGCCGAGGGCCTGCGCGGCCACGTCGCCGAGCTCGCGCGGCGGACCGGCGCGGGCGTCGTCGTCCAGCTCGACGAGCCCACGCTGCCCGCCGTCCTGGCCGGCTCGCTGCCCACTCCGAGCGGCTACGGGACCGTCCGCACGGTGCCCGGCTCCGAGGCCCGGGCCGCACTGGAGACGGTGGTGCGCGCCGTCCACGAGGCGGGTGCGGTCGGCGTGGTCGTGCACTGCTGCCACCCGACGCCGCCCCTGGCGCTGCTCGGGGCGGTGGGCGCCGACGCGGTGGCGGTCGACCTCACCGAGCTGGACCGCTCGAGCGCGGTGCTCGACGCCCTGGGCGAGGTGTGGGACGCGCCGACCGAGCTGTGGCTCGGGGTCGTGCCCAGCACGGACCCGACGGGGGCGCCGCCCGCCGTCGAGCGGCTCGCCCGTCCCGCGCTCGACGTGGCCGACCGGCTCGGCTTCGACCGCGAGCGGCTCGCCGACCGCGCCGTCGTCACCCCCGCCTGCGGTCTCGCGGGCGCGAGCCCGGGCTGGGCGCGCACCGCGATGGCGCGCAGCGTCGAGCTCGCCCGGGCGTTCGCGGACCCGCCGTCGTCCTGGTGATCTCGGGGGTCCCTGTCGGACCCCCCGACTACCCTCGGCGCCGTGACCAGCGAGAGCCCGCCAGCCGCCCAGCTCGCCTCGCCCGACGTGCCTGCCGATGCCCAGTCGCGGCACGCCGAGCTGGCCGAGGTCCTGGGCGACCACCAGTTCCGCTACTACGTGCTCGACGCGCCGATCGTCACCGACGGCGAGTTCGACGAGCTCTTCGGCGAGCTGTCGCGCCTGGAGGAGGAGTACCCGTCCCTCGTCACGCCTGCGAGCCCGACGCAGCGGGTCGGTGGCGGCTTCTCCACCGATTTCGTCGCGGTGGACCACCTCGAGCGCATGCTCTCGCTGGACAACGCCTTCGAGCCCGAGGAGCTGCGGGAGTGGGTGCTGCGGGTGCAGCGCGAGCTCGATCACCCCAGCGAGGAGCTGCAGTACCTCTGCGAGCTGAAGATCGACGGGCTCGCGGTCAACCTGCTCTACGAGAACGGCCACCTCACGCGGGCGCTCACCCGCGGTGACGGGCGCACCGGCGAGGACATCACGCTGAACATGCGCACCCTCGCGGACGTGCCCACCGAGCTGACGGGCACCGACGAGTTCGCGGTGCCGGAGCTCATCGAGGTGCGCGGTGAGGTGTTCTTCCGCCTGGCCGACTTCGAGGAGCTCAACGCGGGCCTCGTGGCGGCGGGCAAGCAGCCGTTCGCGAACCCGCGCAACTCCGCGGCGGGCAGCCTGCGCCAGAAGGACCCGCGGGTCACCGCCACCCGGCCGCTGCGCCTGATCTGCCACGGGCTGGGCAGGCGGCGGGGCTTCACGCCCGAGCGCCAGTCCCAGGCCTACGACGCGCTCGCCACTTGGGGTCTCCCGGTGTCCACGCACACCCGGGTGCTGCACGGGGTGGAGGCGGTCATCGAGCACACCCGCTACTGGGGCGAGCACCGGCACGACGCCGAGCACGAGATCGACGGCGTGGTGGTCAAGGTCGACGACGTCGCCCTGCAGCGCCGACTGGGGTCCACGGCCCGGGCGCCCCGCTGGGCGATCGCCTACAAGTACCCGCCGGAGCAGGCCACCACGACGCTGCGCGCGATCAGCGTCAACGTGGGCCGGACGGGGCGGGTCACCCCGTTCGCGGAGATGGACCCGGTGCTGATCGCCGGCTCCACGGTGTCGATGGCGACGCTGCACAACGCGGGCGAGGTCGAGCGCAAGGGCGTCCTCATCGGGGACCGGGTGATCATCCGGAAGGCGGGCGACGTCATCCCCGAGGTCCTCGGCCCGGTCGTCGAGGCCCGCACCGGGGACGAGCACGCCTTCGTCATGCCCACCCACTGTCCAGAGTGCGGTACCGAGCTGCGCCAGATGCGCGAGGGCGACAAGGACCTGCGCTGCCCCAACGCGCGGTCATGTCCCGCGCAGCTGCGCGAGCGGCTGTTCCACGTCGCCGGGCGCGGGGCGTTCGACATCGAGGTGCTCGGCTACGAGGCGGCGACGGCGCTGCTCGCGGCCGGGGTCGTGCTCGACGAGGGTGACGTGTTCGCGCTCACCGAGGACGACCTGTCCGGCGTCCCGCTGTTCCGCACCAAGGCCGGGAACCTCTCGGCGAACGGCCGCAAGCTGCTCACGAACCTGGAGACCGCGCGTCACCGCCCGCTGTGGAAGGTGCTCGTCGGGCTGTCGATCCGTCACGTCGGGCCCACGGCCGCGCAGGCCCTCGCCCGGCACTTCCGCTCGGTGGACGCCATCGACGCCGCGAGCGAGGAGGAGCTGGCGGGGGTCGACGGGGTGGGGCCGACGATCGCGACGGCGGTGCGGGAGTGGTTCTCGGTCGACTGGCACCGGGACGTCGTCGAGAAGTGGCGGGCGGCTGGGGTGGAGCTCGCGGAGGAGACCGACGAGTCGGTGCCGCGCACGCTCGAGGCGCTCTCGATCGTCGTCACCGGCTCGCTGCCCACGTGGTCCCGCGACGAGGCGAAGGAGGCGATCCTCGCGCGCGGGGGCCGCGCCGCGTCGTCGGTGTCGAAGAAGACGGCGTTCGTGGTGGTCGGCGACGAGCCGGGGTCCAAGTACGACAAGGCGGTCGCCGCGAAGGTCCCGATCCTCGACGAGGACGGCTTCGTCGTCTTGCTCGAGCAGGGGCCGGACGCCGCACGCGAGGTGGCGCAGACGCCGAGCGAGGCGGAGTCGGACGGGGGAGAGCCGGACGAGGGGTAGGCCCGCGGCGCCCGGCGGCGTTCTGATCACGGTGGGCCGCGGCGCACACTGGGTGGTCACGCAGCGGGGTTTCCCTGGGGCGGACGGGTGGCATCGTCCGAAAAGGCGTGCAGACGCACGTGCAGACGTTGCCGTCAGGCCGAATAAGGTTGAAGCTGGTCCAAATATCTCGGACCGGGCGGCGGGAGGTGGTGCGGAGATGCTCCAGTGCTGCCCCAACGGTGCCCGCCCGGCCGACGTCTACCCAGCGGTCCCGATGACGCCGCGTCACCTCGCACGCGATGCGCGGGCCGTCGCGGCGCTCGGGGTGACGAGCTTCCATGTGCACCCGCGCGACGTCGACGGTCAGGAGAGCCTCGACCCCGGCCCGATCGGCGCCGTGGTGGGGGCCATCCGGCAGGCTGCTCCGTCACTCGAGATCGGGGTCACCACCGCCCGGTGGGTCGAGCCGGACCCGTTCAAGCGCACCGACCTGGTGCAGCAGTGGGCCCGCCTGCCCCACTACGCCCGGCCCGACGTCGCCTCGGTGAACGTGCACGAGCGCGGGTGGGAGATCGTCTGCGAGTCGCTGGACTCGGTCGGGATCGGCATCGAGCTCGGGGTGTGGACCACGGGCGACGCGGTGCAGCTCAAGCAGGCAGGCGTGCCGCCGGGCACCGTGCGGGTGCTCGCCGAGGTCACCGTGACCGATCCGGACACCGCCGTCGCCGAGGCGGTCCGCATCCTCAAGGCGCTCGGGCCGATGCAGGTGCCGATCCTGCTGCACGGCGAGGAGGGCGGCGCCTGGCCGGTCCTCGACTACGCGCGGCGCAACAACCTCGACACCCGGATGGGCTTCGAGGACACCCTGAAGGGGCCGGACGGCACCTGGCTGGCCACCGGCAACGAGGAACTCGTGCGCTACGCGCTCGGGCAGGCCGTCTCTCCCCGGCTCGCGGAACGCCGCCGCCCGGGGTGGGGGCCGAACTTCGGCGGGTTCCGCACCCGCTCCGAGCACCGGCGCTGAGGCCCGGCCGGGTTCAGCCGGTCATGGTCGCGACGATGCCCGCGAGGTGCGAGAGCCGCGCCAGCTCCGACGGCCGGAACGCCGGCCCACCCGGGCGTCCCAGTACGAGGGCCCGGTCCGCACGGCCCAGCGGCGCCGCCGCCAGCTCGGTGTCGAGGTCGGTCCAGGCCGACGGGACGGAGTGCCCGGCCGCCGGGTCGAGGACCGTCGCCTTCGCGAGCGGCAGCCAGGGCAGGCTCTCGGCCTCGGTCTCCGGAGCGGCGGAGCTCCCGGCGACGCGGTGCACGTGCGTCCCGCCGTCGGCCCAGACGTCGCCGGTGGAGGCCTCCACCACCAGCGCCCACGCCGAGCGGAAGATCCGCGGCACCGCGTCGGTGAGCAACCCGATCCCGGCGTCCGGGTCGGCGGCGACCGCCTCGACGAGCTCGAGCTCGCGGGCGGTGTCGAGGGGACCGAAGAACGGCCGCACCGACTCGACGGTCACGTCGCGCACCGACTCGGCGGCGGTGATAAGCACGTCCGGAGGTCGCGCGGAGGGCAGGTCCACGACGAGGTCGTCGACGGCCACGCCCTGGTGGCGCTCCACCACGTCGACCGACAGGATGTCCGCGCCCTCGGTGCCGAGGGCCGACGCGACCGCGCCGAGGGTGCCCGGCCGATCGGGGAGCACCACCCGCAACAGATAGGTCACGTCGCCTCCGTCCTCCCGATCGCCTCCACGTCACGGCCCGGTACGCCCCGGGCACACCGACAGGCCCGACGGAACCGCGCACTCCCTCGGGCGCGGCGAGTGTGCCAGTCGGACCGGGGCGGGGCGAGGGCCAGGGCGGCCCGCCGGGAGGTAGGCAACCGCGGCCCCGCGTAAACCTCGTGGCGACCGGGCGTGGTCGAGGTGAGAAACCGTGTCGAGGTCACCCCCGGTGCGAAGCCTAGGATGGATCGGTCCAGTCCAGTCACGGAGGATCCCCGTGGGATCCCGACCCGGAGGATCATGTCCGACATCACGCGCGAGGACGTCGCCCATCTCGCCCGACTGGCCCGGCTGGCCGTCACCGACGACGAGCTCGACGTGTTCTCCGGCCAGCTCGACGCGATTCTCGACACCGTCGGCCGGGTGTCGGAGATCGACGACGACGTCCCGCCCACCAGCCACGTCGCCCCGCTCACCAACGTCCTGCGTGCCGACGAGCCCGCGCCGAGCCTCAGCCGGGAGGCGGCCCTCGCGGGCGCCCCCGCCGCCGAGGAGGGCCGCTTCCGCGTGCCGCGCATCCTGGGGGAGGAACTGTGAGCAGCCCCGACACCACCAGCAGCGAGCTGACCCGCCTCGACGCCGCCGAGATCGCCCGCCGCGTGCAGGCCCGTGAGGTCTCCTCGGTCGAGGTGACCCGGGCACACCTGGCGCGCATCGATGCGGTCGAGGGCGCGGGCATGGGCGCGTTCCTGCACGTCGCGGCCGAACAGGCGCTGGCGACGGCCGCCGAGATCGACGCCGAGATCGCCGCGGGCACCGTGCGCAGCCCGCTGGCCGGCGTGCCGGTCGCGATCAAGGACAACATGGCGACGCGCGACATGCCGACGACGTGCGCATCGCGCATCCTCGACGGCTGGCGCCCGCCCTACGACGCGACCGTGGTGGCCCGGCTGCGCGACGCGGGCCTCGTGCCGCTGGGCAAGACCAACCTCGACGAGTTCGCGATGGGCGGGTCGAACGAGAACTCGGCCTACGGCGTCGTCCGCAACCCCTGGGACCCGTCCCGGGTGCCCGGTGGGTCCAGCGGCGGGTCGGCGGCCGCGACCGCGGCGGGCGAGACCCCGTTGGCGATCGGCAGCGACACCGGCGGGTCGATCCGCCAGCCGGGCGCGTTCACCGGCACCGTCGGGTGCAAGCCGACCTACGGCACCGTCTCGCGCTACGGGCTCGTCGCGTTCTCGTCGTCCCTCGACCAGATCGGGCCGTTCGGGCGCACCGTCCTGGACGCCGCGATGCTGCACGAGGTGATCGGCGGGCACGACCCGGCCGACCAGACCTCGATCGACGCGCCGCTGCCCCCCGTCGTCGAGGCCGCCCTGGCCGGCGCGCGCGGGGACCTCGCGGGCGTCCGCGTCGGGGTGGTCACCGAACTGTCCGGCGAGGGCTACCAGACCGGGGTGCTCTCGGCGTTCACCGACGCCGTGCGGGTGCTGACCGACCTGGGCGCCGAGGTCGTCGAGGTCTCCTGCCCGTCGTTCACCTACGCGATGCCGGCCTACTACCTGATCGCGCCGAGCGAGGCGTCCTCGAACCTCGCGCGCTTCGACGCGATGCGCTACGGCCTGCGCGTCGGCGACGACGGGTCGCACTCGACCGACGAGGTCATGTCGCTGACCCGCGAGGCCGGCTTCGGGCCCGAGGTGAAGCGCCGCATCATGATCGGCACGCACGCGCTGTCGGCCGGGTCCTACGACGCGCTCTACGGCAAGGCCCAGAAGGCCCGCACGCTGATCGTGCGGGACTTCGCGGCGGCGTTCGAGCGCTGCGACGTGCTCGTCTCCCCGACGGTGCCGACGACGGCGTTCCCGATCGGCGACCGCGTCGACGACCCCGTCGCGATGTACCTCGCCGACCTCTGCACGATCCCGGCCAACCTCGCGGGCACCGCGGGCCTGTCGGTGCCGTGCGGCCGTGCCCCCGAGGACGGCATGCCGGTCGGGCTGCAGGTGATGACGCCTGCCCTGGCCGACGACCGCGCCTACCGCGTCGCCGCCGCCTACGAGACCGCGCGGGACGCCGCGGCCGGCGTGCCGTTCGCGTCGACCATCCCGGATCCCGCCGCACTGCAGGGGGCGTCATGACCAGCACCGTCGAGGCCGCGCCCTACACCGTCGAGCAGGTCGTCGAGCGCTTCGACCCCGTGATGGGGCTCGAGGTGCACGTGGAGCTCAACACGGCGACGAAGATGTTCTGCGGCTGCCGCAACGAGTTCGGCGCCGAGCCCAACACCCACGTGTGCCCGGTGTGCCTCGGCCTGCCCGGCTCGCTGCCGCGCGTCAACGCCCGCGCCGTCGAGAGCGCCGTCCTGATCGGCCTGGCGCTGAACTGCTCGGTCCGCGAGCGCAGCGGCTTCGCCCGGAAGAACTACTTCTATCCGGACATGCCGAAGAACTTCCAGATCTCCCAGTACGAGGACCCGATCGTCTTCGACGGATACCTCGACGTCCCGCTCGACGACGGGACGACGTGGCGCGTCGACATCGAGCGCGCCCACATGGAGGAGGACACCGGGAAGTCGCTGCACATGGGTGGTGCCACCGGTCGGATCCACGGCGCGGACTACTCGCTGCTCGACTACAACCGGGCGGGCGTCCCGCTCATCGAGATCGTCACGCGGCCGATCGTGGGCGCCGGGGTGCGCGCGCCCGAGGTGGCGCGCGCGTACGTCTCGGCGCTGCGAGACGTCGTGAAGGGCCTCGGCGTCTCCGACGTGCGCATGGACCAGGGGTCGATGCGCTGCGACGCGAACCTCTCCCTCATGCGCAAGGACGCGATGGAGTTCGGCACCCGCACCGAGACGAAGAACGTCAACTCGCTGCGCTCGGTCGAGCGGGCGGTGCGCTACGAGATGGGCAGGCAGGCGGGTGTGCTGCTCTCCGGCGGCACGGTGACCCAGGAGACCCGGCACTTCGACGAGCAGTCGGGGACCACCTCGCCGGGCCGTGCGAAGGAGACCCTCGCCGACTACCGCTACTTCCCCGAGCCCGATCTCGTGGCGATCGAGCCGTCGGACGAGTGGGTGGAGCGGCTGCGCGCGGGGCTGCCCGAGCGGCCGTGGGAGCGGCGCGCCCGCATCCAGGCCGACTGGGGCATCTCCGACGAGGAGCTGCGGGACCTGGTCAACGCGGACGCGCTCGAGCTGGTCGCCGACACCGTCGACGCCGGCGCGCCCGCGGAGTCGGCCCGGTCGTGGTGGGTGTCCTACCTGTCCCAGGAGGCGAACACCTCCGGGGTCGCGCTGACCGAGCTGGCGATCACGCCGGAGCAGGTCGCGCGGGTGATCGCGCTGGTGTCCGAGGGCACACTCACCAACAAGCTGGCCCGTCAGGTCGTCGACGGTGTGCTCGCCGGGGAGGGCTCGCCGGACGACGTCGTCGCCGGCCGCGGGCTCGCCGTCGTGTCCGACGACTCGGCCCTCACGGCCGCCGTCGACGAGGCCCTCGCGGCGCAGCCCGCCGTGGCCCAGAAGATCCGCGATGGCAAGACGAAGGCCGCCGGGGCGATCGTGGGCGCGGTCATGAAGGCCACCCGCGGGCAGGCGGACGCCGCCCGGGTGCAGTCGCTGGTGCTGGAGCGGGTGGCCGCCGGGGCCTGAGCCCGGTCCTGCCCTTCCTGTCCCGCTCGAGGGGGAACCCCGGCCATTCTCCGTGGCCGGGGGTTCTCCTCGCACGTCCATGTGGGCCCCGCCGGTTGATCACTGAGTACACAAAGCGGTCACTCATCGTGATTCGTGTGTGCTCCATCCAACGAACCGTGACCGTTCCGTAACCCGATCAGGACTCACCCGTTGGGGTTGGTGGAGAACAGCTCGTAGCTGAACTCCAGGCGGAGGAACGCTTGATCCGCCGACTGGTCGTACACGCACACACTGATAGGAGGAGGCCTTCGCATGGGCGCTCATCACGCTCCCCACTCGTCGTCCCACGCCGCTCGCCTCGCCGGCAAGGGAGCCTTCACGGCTGCCGCGGCCCTGGCGCTCACCGGCGGCACGGCATCGCTCGCGTTCGCCTCGGAGGCGCCGAGCGTTCCCACGACGCACGAGATCCAGGGGTCGCTCACCGACGGAGCGCACCACCTGCAGGACGCCGCGAAGTCGTCCCCGCTCTCGCAGGCCTCGCACGTGTCCGCGCACTCGATGACCGCCTCGGTCACGAACCACGGCACGGACCTGCAGCACAAGGCGGCCGACGCCGCGTCGACGCTGAAGGACAAGGCGCCGACGTCGCTGCCGACCGAGCTGCCGACGAAGCTGCCGACCACGCTCCCGGCCTCGGACATGAAGACCGACGCGGGGCACATGGTCAGCAACACCGAGAACGACGTCTCGCACGCCGCGACCAACTGGTCCGGCGCGATGAAGGACGGCCTCACGCCCACCGAGGGCGCGAAGCAGGTCACGCTGATGTCGAACGACGTCCAGCACGCCGTCGACAACGGCAAGAACGACGTGACCCACTGGTCCGGCGCGGCGTCCGAGAACGCCCCCGAGCTCCCGAGCATGCTCTCGTTCTCCTAGAAACGGCCCGGGCTTCCCCAAGCCCGGACCTCGCGGCGGCCCACTGCCCGCTCGTCCGACCGACTCCGACACGGTCGGGCGTTCGGACCTCGTGCCCGTCCGCTCCCCAGAACCACGGCCCCGTCACCGCACCGCTGCCCCGGTGCCCGGTGACGGGGCCGTGGCATCGGTGGAGCCGGCGAGGTCGCGGCCGGCGAGTGGACCCCATGGCTCCTGCGGCAGCCCTCAGGGTCCACTCGGCCGGGGATCTGGCCGGGTCCGGGTCCGAGCGGACGCCCATGGTTCCTGCGGCAGCCCTCGGGGTCCACTCGACAGTCTCCGACACGCGCCACAGCACGGATCAGTGCTCACGAGCCGTCGGCACCTAGTCCGGGCCGGAGCCACCACCCGAGGGCGGCTTGATACGGATCACCCGGTCGTCCGTGGCGCCCGGCGTCCCGCCCGGGTCCTTGTTGACGGTGCCGATCCAGAGCATGCCGTCGGAGCCGAGGTCGGCTCCGGAGATGCGCCCGTAGGTGTTCTGCAGGACGGCCTCGGGCGTGCCGACGAAGCGTCCCTCCGCGGTGGGCTTGAGCACGTACATCGCCTTCGCATCGCTCAGCCCGACGAACAGCGAGCCCCCGCCCGCGGCGCACCCGTCCACGCCGGGCCGGTCGGGCCAGGTCCACGCAGGCGCGGCCGCGGCGCCCGCGCCCGGCACGGAACCGGGCCGCACACCGAGCAGGACGTCCCGGGTCCCCGCGCGGTCGCTCACCCAGGTCGTGTTCGAGGTGACGTCGGGACAGACGTCGCCGGGCGCGTGCAGACCCGAGCCGACCACCGGGGACCCCGGGGTGGGGTTGCCGGGGGCGGGGCGGCCGAACGCGTCGATCCGCAGCAGCTTGCCGGCGAGCGAGCCCGGCGCGGCCGCGGACGCCGCGTTCCCGGCGTCGCCCGTGGCCACCAGCAGCGTCCCGTTGGGCTCGACCCCGATGGCCCCGCGATTCCCCGTCGACCCGCGCGGAATGCCGGAGAGCACCGGCTTGGGCACGTCCCCCTGGGCGATCCGCAGCACCGAGTTGCCGCCCGCCGTCGTCGCGTAGACGTACATCAGCTGGTCCTCGGCGTAGCTGGGGGAGAGCGCGAGCCCGGTGAGCCCGCCGTCGCCCGCGGCGTCCACCGGCACCGTCGCGACCACCTGCGGCGGCGTGTCCGGCGCGACGCGCAGGATGCGCCCCGTGGTGCGCTCCGTGACCAGGGCGGCGGACGCGCCGGGCAGCGTGACCACCGACGAGACCGGGGCCAGGCAGGTGGCCACCACCTGCGGGTCCGGGTCGACGCACGGCCCCGGCGGGGGCGCGGCGCCGCCGGTGGGGGGTGGTGCGGGCGGGGACGGCTCGGAGGGGGCGGGCGACTGCGGCGCCGGGACCTTCTCCGGCCCGATCTCCGGGTTGTCGCGCCAGGGCTGCGACGAGGCGTCGGGGAAGTCGGCGCAGCCGCCCGCGAGGAGCGCGAGCACGACGAACAGGACGGCCGCGGCCACCCGGGTCACGCCACGCGGGCGTCGTCGCACCAGCGCGCGGGGCAGCGGACCGGACACGGGCGGTCAGCCTAGGCGTCCAGGGCTGAGCGCACCGTGAGCCGGTCCGCCCACGGGGGTCGCACGGCACTAACCTGGCGGCGATGTCCGAGAAGAGCGAGCTGATCGTCCTGGTGCCCGACGAGGTCGGCGAGCGTGCCCTGGCGTCGCTCGACGGCGTGCGCGTGGTCCGTTACGACGAGTCCGCGGGCCCGGAGGGCCTCCCGCCCGAGGCCGCCGACGCCGAGGTGCTCATCCCGGGGTTCCTGGCCCAGGAGGCCGCGACGGCGATGATCAAGGCGTGCCCGAAGGTACGGCTCGTCCAGCTGCTCTCGGCCGGTGCGGAGAAGTTCATCGGCCATCTCCCCGACGGCGTCGCGCTCTCCGACTGCAAGGGCGCGCACGGCGGGGTCACCGCCGAATGGGTGCTGGCGACCGTCCTCGCCGTGGTCCGCGAGATCCCCGCGTTCGTGCGCAACCAGCTGACCGGCCACTGGGACCAGCACGTCACCGACACCCTGCTCGGCAAGCGGATCCTGCTCGTCGGCGCGGGTGACCTCGCCGAGCAGACCTCGCGCCGCCTGGCGCCCTTCGACGTCGGGCCGGTGACCCTGGTCGGGTCCCGGGCCCGGGAGGGCGTCCACGGCACCGACGAGCTGCCCGACCTGCTGGGAGAGGCCGACGTCGTCGTGCTCCTCGTCCCCCTGACCGACGCGACCCGCGGCCTCGTCGACGCCGCGTTCCTGGCCGCGATGCCCGACGGCGCGATCCTGGTGAACGCCGCCCGTGGGCCCGTCGTGGCGACCGACGCGCTGCTCGCCGAACTGCAGGCCGAGCGGCTGCGGGCCGCGATCGACGTGACCGACCCCGAGCCGCTGCCCGCGGACCACCCGCTCTGGTCGGCGCCGGGCCTGCTGCTCACCCCGCACGTCGGCGGCAGCGTCCCGGGGCACCTCGACCGGGCCTACCGCGTCGTCGTGACCCAGCTCGAGGCGGTGCGCGCCGGCGGGGACCCGCCGAACCTCGTCGTCGGGCAGTACTAGATCGTTCCGGACTACCGTGCCGACCCGCGTGGCGGCGTGATCACTCGATCGGGGCCGCCTAGTCTGCGCAGCCGTGGGCCGGTGGAGACGGGGCGGTGCGCCGCCCGCGGTCGAGGAACAGGCGGAGTTCTCGATCCTGGGCTTCGAAGGGGCACCGCACGACACGGCGGTCTTCCCCTGGCGCGGTGACGGCGCCGCGTCGGCGCTCGACGAGCCCGTCGCGACGACGGCCGTGGTCGCGACGCGTCCGTGGGCGACCGAGGTCGGGCTGTTGCTCGCACGGGTCGTCCTCGGCGTCACCGCGATCCTCGGTGGCGCGCGGACCCTGTTCGACCTGCCGCGCGGACATGCCGACGGCACGGCGGCGACGCGGGCCCTGCTCGGCGGCTACGGCTTCGCGCCGGCCGGCGGGCTCACGACGGCGCTCGGCTGGGCGGAGATCGTCGCCGGGCTGCTCGTGGTGCTCGGCGTGCTGGCGTCGTTCGCGGCGTCCGCGCTGGTGGCGGTGCACCTGGTCGCGATGTGCCTGACGCTGCCAGCGGCCTGGGCCGCGGGAGCGGTCGGGCCGGCGGAGGCGCCGGTGTTCGGGCTCGCGCTGTCGGCCCTCGTCGTGCTCTCCGGGCCGGGGCGCATCAGCGGCGACGCCGACCGGGCCTGGTATCGCGCCCAGACCCCGGTCGGCGTCTCCTGCATGATCATCGGTGTGGGCACCGGGCTGACGGTGCTCCTGTTCATGCGGGGCTAGATGTTCCGGACGGCGCCCGTCGCTCCCGAGGTCACGAGCTTCGCGTAGGCACGCAGGGCGCTCGTGAGGGTGCGGTGACGCTCCTCGGCCGGCTGCCAGGGGCGCTCGGAGGCGTCCATCTTGGCGCGCCGCTCGGCGAGAACGTCGTCGTCGACGAGCAGCTCGATGCGCCGCTCGTCGACGTCGAGGAGGATCTGGTCGCCGTTCTCGACGAGGGCGATCGTGCCGCCGTGGGCGGCCTCGGGGGAGATGTGCCCGACGCTGATGCCCGACGACCCGCCGGAGAACCGCCCGTCGGTGATGAGTGCGCACTTCGCGCCGAGGCCCGCGCCCTTGAGGAACGCGGTCGGGTGCAGCATCTCCTGCATGCCCGGCCCGCCGGCGGGGCCCTCGTAGCGCACGACCATGACGTCGCCCGGCTGCACCTCGCGGTTGAGGATGACCGAGACCGCCTCCTCCTGGGAGTCGACGACGCGCGCCGGTCCCTGGAAGTGCCGCCCGTCCTCGGGCAGGCCCGCGCTCTTGATCACGGCGCCGTCGGTGGACAGGTTGCCGGTGAGCACGGCCAGCCCGCCGTCCGCGGTGTAGGCGTGGGCGACGTCGCGGATACAGCCGCCCGCGGCGTCGGTGTCCAGTGAGGACCAGCGGTTGCTCGTCGAGAAGGGCTCGGTGGTCCGGACCCCGCCGGGCGCGGCGTGGAAGAGCTCGGTCGCTTCGGTGGCGGGCTGCTCGGCGCGGACGTCCCAGCGCCCCAGCCAGTCCTCGAGCGACGGGGCGTGCACCGCGTGGACGTCGCGGTGCAGCATCCCGCCGCGGTCCAGCTCACCGAGGATCGCGGGGATGCCGCCGGCCCGGTGGACGTCCTCCATGTGGAAGTTCGAGTTCGGCGCGACCTTGCTGACGCACGGCACCCGCCGGCTGACCGCGTCGATGTCGGCGAGCGTGAAGTCGAGGCCGGCCTCGTGTGCGGCCGCGAGGATGTGCAGCACCGTGTTGGTGGAACCGCCCATCGCGACGTCGAGGGCCATGGCGTTCTCGAAGGCGTGCCGGTTCGCGATGTTCCTCGGCAGGGCGGACTCGTCGTCGCGCTCGTAGTAGCGGCGGGCCAGGTCGACGACCGTGCGGCCCGCGTTCTCGAACAGCGCCTTGCGCGCGGCGTGCGTGGCGAGGGTGGAGCCGTTGCCGGGCAGGGAGAGCCCGAGTGCCTCGGTGAGGCAGTTCATCGAGTTCGCGGTGAACATGCCGGAGCAGGAGCCGCAGGTCGGGCAGGCGGAGCGCTCGACCTCGGTGAGGCCCTCGTCGTCCACGTCGGGGGAGGCGCTGGCCGAGATGGCGGTGATCAGGTCGGTCGGGGCCTGGGCGACGCCCTCGACGACGACCGCCTTGCCCGCCTCCATCGGCCCGCCGGAGACGAACACCGTCGGGATGTCGAGCCGCATGGCGGCGTTGAGCATGCCGGGGGTGATCTTGTCGCAGTTCGAGATGCAGACCAGGGCGTCGGCCGCGTGGCCCTGCACCATGTGCTCGACGGAGTCCGAGATGACCTCGCGCGAGGGCAGCGAGTGCAGCATCCCGCCGTGGCCCATGGCGATGCCGTCGTCCACCGCGATGGTGTGGAACTCCCGCGCCACGCCACCCGCCTCGCGCACCGCGGCCGCCACCAGCTCGCCCATCTCCTTGAGGTGGACGTGGCCCGGCACGAACTGCGTGTACGAGTTCGCGATGGCGATCAGGGGCTTGCCGAAGTCGTCGTCGGTCAGGCCGGTGGCCCGCCACAGGGCACGGGCGCCTGCGGCGTTGCGGCCCTGGGTGGTGACGCGGGAACGGAGCGGCGGCACGGAAGATCCTCCTCGGGCGAATGCGAGTCTCGCTCGGACATTACGCCCGGGGATCACGACGCCCAGGGGGATGCGGGCCGGGCTCCGGCGCGCGGGATGATCACGAGCACATGGGGCAGGTCGGCGGGGTCGCGGAGCTGCGTGGTGTGCCTCTCGTGGGGTGGCGCGCTCGGTGCTCGTTGATCAGGAGCACGTGAGGCGGGGGATGAGGGCCCAGCGGCTGCGTCGTGTGCCCATCGTCCGGGCGACGGGTCCTGGCGGCGGGTCGAGGTGGGTCTGGGCGGGCCGCGGCCCGCGGGATCACCGCTGGTCGGTGTCGCGCCCGGGGGTGGCCTCGTCGGACCGACCGGCAGCCTCGTCCGCGCCAGGCGGCTCCGCCTCGTTCCCGGCGGCCGCCTGCTTCTCCCGGAGCGCGGCGAGCCGCATGCGGGTGGCCTCCAGCTCGCGGGCGTGGTCGGCCGCCGCCTCGGCCTCCGCGGGGGTCGGCGCGCTGATCCGGCCGCCGCTCGCCTCGCCGATCCGGCCGAGGTCGCGGATGCGCACGCCGCGCAGCTCGAGCTCGGCCCCGTCCGCGGGCACCGCGTGGACCCAGCCCTTCTCGGGCAGGCGCAATCCGGACACCTCCGACCACGGCAGCGATCGGGTGCCGACGACCCCGCGCACGTGCACCCCGTCCTCGTCCACCCGGGTCCGCGACCGCACCACCCACACCGCCAGCGCGGCCGGGCCCAGGAACAGCAGGAACCAGGGACCGCCCTGGAACGCGATCGGGGACAGGCAGAGCGCGAGGAAGGCGACAGCGACCAGGGCGACCGTCGGGACGGCGCGGAACGTGGCCGGACGCGGGTCGGGGCGGGCCGCCGTCTCCAGCTCGGACGCGGTCTCCGTCTTCGACGACGGCGCCGACGACGGCGCCGACGTCGTGCCCGTCTCCGGCGTCGCTCCGGACTCGTCGGTGGTCACCGCGGTCGTCCCCCGCTCCTCGCTCACGGCCGCGATCGTGCCAGTCGGGGTTCGGGGCCGCTGAGGTCCGTGGCTCCGCCGAGCGGGAAGGATCACTGGACCGCGGGGTGGCCGTGCCCGACGTGTCGCGTGCTACCGTGCTGATATGCAGCGAATTCTCGTACTCGCCGGGCGCGTCAGCGTCTGACGAGCTTCGTGCTCGCTGCCCTAGACCCTGACGCGCCTGCCCTCCCCGCCACCGGCGGTGAGGGTCTTTTTGTGTTCGGCACAGTCGTGTTCAGGGGCTGACAGCAGGCGTCGCCCGGCGTCGAGCCGTCCACCGCCCGGCCTACCCACCGCATCCACCGGTTCCCACCAGAGGCTGATCACCGATGACTACAGCCAGACCGCGTCCCGCTCCGCGATCCGGAGCGCCGACCGAGCAGCAGGACGCGTCCGCGCAACCCGCGACGCGTCCGGCCGCGCCCCGACCGACCCGGGTCGACCCGACCCCGGCCACGGGCGCCCAGTCCCTCGTCCGCTCGCTCGAGTCCGTGGGCTGCGACGTCATCTTCGGCATCCCGGGCGGCGCGATCCTCCCGGCCTACGACCCGCTCTACGACTCCACGCTCGTGCGCCACATCCTGGTGCGCCACGAGCAGGGCGCGGGTCATGCCGCCACCGGGTACGCGCAGGCCACGGGCCGGGTCGGCGTGTGCATCGCGACGTCCGGGCCGGGCGCGACGAACCTGGTGACCCCGCTGGCCGACGCGATGCTCGACTCGGTCCCGATCGTCGCCATCACCGGGCAGGTCGGGCGCAAGATGATCGGCACCGACGCGTTCCAGGAAGCCGACATCTGCGGCATCACGCTGCCGGTCACCAAGCACAACATGCTGGTCACCGACCCGGCGGACATCCCGCGGGCGATCACCGAGGCCTTCCACATCGCCGCGACCGGGCGTCCGGGCCCCGTGCTCGTCGACCTGCCCAAGGACGTCCTGCAGGCGCAGACCACGTTCTCGTGGCCGGTGGACATGGAGCTTCCGGGCTACCGGCCGACGACGAAGCCCCACGGCAAGCAGATCCGGGAGGCCGCCCGGATGGTCGCCGAGGCGGCGCGCCCGGTGCTCTACGTCGGCGGCGGTGTCGTCAAGGCGGAGGCGTCCGCGGAGCTCATGGAGCTCGCACGCGAGACCGGCGCCCCCGTCGTCACCACCCTCATGGCGCGCGGCGTCTTTCCCGACTCGCACCCGCAGAACCTCGGCATGCCCGGCATGCACGGCACCGTCGCGGCGGTCGCGGCGATGCAGAAGGCCGACCTGCTGGTCGCTCTCGGCGCCCGGTTCGACGACCGCGTCACGGGCGACCTGACCACCTTCGCGCCCGGGGCGAAGATCGTGCACGCCGACATCGACCCCGCGGAGATCGGCAAGAACCGCGTCGCGGACGTCCCGATCGTCGGCGACGCCCGCGAGGTCATCGGCGAGCTCACCGCCGCGCTGCGCGCCGCCGAGGCCGCGACGCCCGACCTCACCCCCTGGTGGAACCAGCTCACCTCGTGGCGCGAGACGTTCCCGCTGGGCTACGACGAGCCCGCCGACGGCACGCTCTCCCCGGAGTACGTGATCGAGCGGATCGGGAAGCTCGCCGGTCCCGAGGCCATCTACGCCGCGGGCGTCGGCCAGCACCAGATGTGGGCGGCGCAGTTCATCGGCTACGAGCACCCGCGCACCTGGCTCAACTCCGGCGGCGCCGGGACCATGGGCTACGGCGTGCCCGCGGCGATGGGCGCGAAGGTCGGGAAGCCGGACACGACGGTCTGGTGCATCGACGGCGACGGCTGCTTCCAGATGACCAACCAGGAGCTCGCGACCTGCGCGATCGAGGGCATCCCGATCAAGGTCGCCGTCATCAACAACGGCAACCTCGGCATGGTCCGCCAGTGGCAGACGCTGTTCTACGGCGAGCGGTACTCGAACACCGAGCTCGGCACCCACAAGCACCGCGTGCCGGACTTCGTCATGCTCGCCGAGGCGCTGGGCTGCGAGGGCCTGCGCTGCGAGTCGCGCGACGACGTCGACCGCGTCATCACCCAGGCCATGGCGATCGACGACCGCCCCGTCGTCATCGACTTCACCGTCGGTGCCGACGCCCAGGTCTGGCCGATGGTGGCCGCCGGGACCGGCAACGACCAGATCATGGCGGCCCGCGACATCCGGCCACTGTTCGACGACCCGGAAGCGGGCGGCGCGGACGAGGTCGTCACGACGGTGGAGAGCAACTGATGAGCACCCACACCCTCTCGGTCCTCGTCGAGGACAAGCCCGGCGTGCTGGCCCGGATCTCGGGCCTGTTCTCGCGGCGCGGGTACAACATCTCCTCGCTCGCCGTCGGGCCGACCGAGGAGACCGGTATCTCGCGGATGACCATCTGCGTGACCGTCGACGAGTTCCCCCTCGAACAGGTCACCAAGCAGCTGAACAAGCTCGTGAACGTCATCAAGATCGTCGAGCTGGAGCCGGCGACCTCGGTCCAGCGCGAGCTGGTGATGCTCAAGGTGCGCGCCGACGCCACGGTGCGCTCGCAGGTACTCGAGGTGACCCAGATGTTCCGGGCCAAGGTGGTCGACGTCGCTCCCGACGCCGTCACCGTCGAGGCCACCGGCACCGCTGACAAGCTGTCGGCGCTGCGGCGGATGCTCGAGCCCTACGGCATCCGGGAGATCGTGCAGTCCGGCATGGTCGCGCTGTCCCGTGGGCCGCGCGCCATCGCCGCGAATCGTTGAGCAGTACTTCAGGAAGGAAACCGCAGTCCCCATGAGTGTCGAGATCTTCTACGACGCGGACGCCGATCTGTCGATCATCCAGGGCCGCAAGGTCGCCGTGATCGGCTACGGCAGCCAGGGCCACGCCCACTCGCTGTCCCTGCGCGACTCCGGTGTCGACGTCCGGATCGGCCTGCCCGAGGGCTCGAAGTCGCGGGCCAAGGCCGAGGAGGAGGGGCTGCGGGTCGTGACGGCGGCCGAGGCGTCCGCCGAGGCCGACCTGATCATGATCCTGGCGCCAGACACCAAGCAGCGTCAGATCTACGCCGATGACATCGCGCCGAACCTCGAGAGCGGCGACGCGATCTTCTTCGGGCACGGCTTCAACATCCGCTACGACCTCATCCAGCCGCCGTCGGACGTCGACGTCGCCATGGTCGCGCCGAAGGGGCCGGGCCACCTGGTCCGCCGCCAGTTCGTCGACGGCAAGGGCGTGCCGTGCCTGATCGCGGTCGAGCAGGACGCGTCGGGCCACGCCGAGGCGCTCGCGCTCTCGTACGCCACCGCGATCGGTGGCGGGCGGGCCGGCGTCATCAAGACGACGTTCACCGAGGAGACCGAGACCGACCTCTTCGGCGAGCAGGCCGTGCTCTGCGGCGGCACGTCGGCGCTGGTGCAGGCCGGGTTCGAGACGCTGGTCGAGGCCGGCTACCAGCCCGAGATCGCCTACTTCGAGTGCCTCCACGAGCTCAAGCTGATCGTGGACCTCATGTGGGAGAAGGGCATCTACGGGCAGCGGTACTCCTGCTCGGACACCGCCGAGTACGGCGACCTCACCCGTGGGCCGCGGATCATCAGCCCCGCGGTCAAGGACGAGATGCGCCGTGTGCTGACGGAGATCCAGGACGGGTCGTTCGCCCGCGAGTGGATCGCCGAGGACGACAACGGCCGCCCGAACTTCACCAAGCTCGAGGACGAGGGCAAGGCCCACCAGATCGAGCAGGTCGGCCAGAAGCTCCGCGACCTCATGCCGTTCATCCCGAAGAACAAGCTCTGAGCCGGGGTGGCGGGGTGGCGCCGGATCGTCAGGCCCGGCAGCAATGGTCCATTGCTGTCACCTGACGATCGGAGAGCGCCACTCACCCACGGCGAGTGATCCCGACGGCGGGCGCACCACCCGGGTGCGCCCGCCGTCGTGCGTCCGGCGTCCTTCGTCCGGGGTCCCCGCCGCCCGTGACAGGAATGGACCATTGCTTGCACAGGAGCGGGCCGCCCGGACCGCCGATGCCGGGTGAGCCGGTTCACAGCGCGGCGATATCCTGACGAGCCCGTGGGCACGATGACCCACAGCACGCCGGCGTGCGGAGGACCACCCGATGCTGTCGGCGACGACCACGCCGCCGACCCTGGGAGCGCCAGCACCGTGATCACGCCGAACACCAAGCCCGTCGTCCTGATGGCCGAGAAGCTCGCGCCGTCGACGCTGGAGGTGTTCGGCGACGAGGTCGAGATCCGCCACGTGGACGGCACCGACCGCGCCGCGCTGCTCGACGCGGTCACCGACGCCGACGCACTGCTCGTGCGCAGCGCCACGCAGGTCGACGCCGAGGTGTTCGCCGCGCAGAAGAAGCTGACCGTGGTCGGCCGCGCCGGCGTCGGGCTCGACAACGTCGACGTCCCCGCCGCGACGGCGGCGGGCGTGATGGTCGTGAACGCCCCGACGTCGAACATCGTCTCCGCCGCGGAGCACGCCCTCGCGCTGCTGCTGGCCACCGCCCGCCACATCCCCGCCGCCGACGCGAGCCTGCGCCGCGGCGAGTGGGCGCGCAGCAAGTACTCCGGCGTCGAGATCCAGGGCAAGACGGTCGGCGTCGTCGGTCTCGGCAAGATCGGCCAGCTGTTCGCCAACCGCATCCGGGCTTTCGACGCGCACGTCATCGCCTACGACCCGTACCTGCCGCAGAGCCGCGCCGCCCAGCTCGGCATCGAGCTCGTCTCCCTCGACGAGCTGCTCACCCGCGCCGACATGATGACCATCCACCTGCCGAAGACCCCGGAGACCCAGGGCCTCATCGGAAAGGAGGCCCTGGCGAAGACCAAGCCCGGCGTCATCATCGTCAACGCGGCCCGCGGCGGCCTCGTCGACGAGGACGCCCTCGCCGAGGCGGTCCGTTCCGGCCAGGTCGGCGGCGCGGGCGTCGACGTCTACGTCACCGAGCCGACGACACAGAGCCCGCTGTTCGAGCTCGAGGAGGTCACCGCGACCCCGCACCTCGGCGCCTCGACCGCCGAGGCGCAGGACCGCGCGGGCACCGACGTCGCCCACAGCGTCCTGCGGGCGCTGAGCGGCGACTTCGTGCCGGATGCCGTCAACGTCCAGGGCGGCACGGTCGGCGAGGAGGTGCGCCCCTGGCTGGGCATCACCCAGAAGCTGGGGACGCTGCTCTCGACGCTGGTCGGCCAGCCGTCGAGCGTCACCGTCGAGGTCCGGGGCGAGCTCGCCCACGAGGACGTCGGGGTGCTGGAGCTGGCCGCGCTGCGCGGGGTGTTCGGCGAGGTCGTCGACGAGCCGGTCACGTTCGTCAACGCGCCGGCGCTGGCCGCGGAGCGCGGGGTCACCGTCGAGGTGGAGACCGCCAGCGAGAGCCCGAACCACCGCAGCGTCGTGACGCTGCGCGCGATCCCCGACGGCGGTGAGCCGGTCACCGTGTCCGGCACGCTGACCGGGGCGGACCAGGTGGAGAAGCTCGTGGAGATCAACGGGCGCTCCTTCGACATCCGCGCCGAGGGCCACGTGCTGCTCGTCGAGTACACCGACCGGCCGGGCGCGCTCGGCGCCGTCGGCACCCTCTTGGGGGAAGCGGGAGTGAACATCGAGGCCGCCCAGATGTCCCAGACCCGCGACAAGGCCTCCTCGGTGATCCTGCTGCGGGTCGACCAGGCGGTCTCGGACGTGGTCCTGGCCCCGATCGGGCAGGTCCTGGACGCCCGCACCACCCGGTCGATCCCCTTCGGATGACATCGATCGGGTGACGGGGGCCCTCCGCGACCGTCGGGCGGGTGATCCGGTGCGGACCCGGACCGACACGCGCGGTAGCCTCCACCGCAGGTGAGCACGGTCGCACCATCGAGGTCGACCCGTCGGGGGAGGAAGTCTGGACATGCGACTCGCGGTGGTTCCCGGTGACGGCATCGGGCCCGAGGTCATCGGTGAGGCCCTGAAGGTCCTCGGCGAGGTCGCTCCGCAGATCGAGTCGACGCACTACGACCTCGGCGCGGCCCGCTGGCATTCCACGGGAGAGCTGCTGCCGGAGTCGGTGCTCACCGAGCTCCGCGACCACGACGCGATCCTGCTCGGTGCGGTCGGCGACCCGTCGGTGCCCAGCGGCATCCTCGAGCGCGGGCTGCTGCTGCGCCTGCGCTTCGAGCTCGACCACCACGTCAACCTGCGCCCGGCGCGCCTCTACCCCGGGGTCCGCGGGCCGCTGTCGGCCCAGCAGGAGATCGACCTCGTGGTCGTCCGCGAGGGCACCGAGGGCCCGTACGCCGGGACCGGCGGCCTGCTGCGCAAGGACACCCCGCAGGAGATCGCGACCGAGGTCAGCATCAACACCGCGTTCGGCGTCGAGCGGGTCGTGCGCGATGCGTTCACCCGTGCCTCGAACCGTGAGCGCCGCAAGCTCACCCTCGTGCACAAGACGAACGTCCTCACCCACGCCGGCTCGCTGTGGTCGCGCGTGGTCGAGGAGGTCTCGCTCGAGCACCCCGAGGTCGGCGTCGACTACCAGCACGTCGACTCGACGACGATCCACCTGGTCACCGACCCGTCGCGCTACGACGTGATCGTCACCGACAACCTGTTCGGCGACATCCTCACCGACCTCGCGGCCGCGGTGACCGGTGGCATCGGGATCGCCGCGTCCGGCAACCTCGACGTCAGCCGTGCCAACCCGAGCATGTTCGAGCCCGTCCACGGGTCCGCCCCGGACATCGCGGGTAAGGGCATCGCCGACCCGACCGCTGCGGTGCTGAGCGTTGCGCTGCTGCTCGACCACCTCGGTGAGCCCGAGCTCGCGCGCCGGGTCGAGGCCGCCGTCGCCTTCGACCTCGCCACCCGCGACCACCAGAACCCGGGCGGCACCCACGCCGTCGGCGACCGGCTCGCCGCGCTCGTCTCGTCGGCGTCGGGGACGCGCAGCCTGGCCTGAGGGCGGCCGCCATCCGCCCGCCGGGCGGAACGACCCGCAGGACTAGGGTGGATCACCGTGCGTCTCGCTCGGATCGCCCATCACGACGGTGTCTCGTTCGTGGCCCTGCAGTCCCCGACGGCGGGTGGCGCGGAACCCGGCGCCGCCCCGGTCGACGTGTGCGCGGAGATCGCCGAGCACCCCTTCGGTGACCCGACCTTCACCGGCCGGACCTGGCCGCTCGCCGACGTCCGGTTGCTCGCGCCGATCCTGCCGTCGAAGGTCGTCTGCATCGGCAAGAACTACGCCGAGCACGTCGCCGAGATGGGTGGCGGCGACGCCCCCGCCGCGCCGCTGATCTTCATGAAGCCCTCGACGAGCGTCATCGGCCCGGGCCTGCCGATCCTGCGGCCCGCCGACTCCCAGCGCGTCGACTACGAGGGCGAGCTCGCCGTCGTCATCGGCCAGCCGTGCCGCGACGTGCCCGAGGCCCGCGCGAAGGACGTCGTCCTCGGCTACACCGTCGCCAACGACGTCACCGCCCGCGACCTGCAGTCCTCCGACGGCCAGTGGACGCGCGCGAAGGGCTACGACACGTTCTGCCCGCTGGGCCCGTGGATCGAGACCGCGATGGACCCGTCCGACCTCGCAATCGAGACGACCCTGGACGACGCCACCGTGCAGAAGTCGCGCACGTCCATGCTGATCCACGGCATCGAGAAGCAGATCGCCTACATCAGCCGCGTGATGACGCTGCTGCCCGGCGACACCATCCTCACCGGCACCCCGGCAGGCGTCGGCCCGATGGTCGACGGCCAGACGGTGTCCGTGACCGTCGAGGGCATCGGGACGCTGACGAACCCGGTCAGGGACCGCCCATGAGCCGGCGGCGGGGCGGGGGCGGTGCCGAGCCGGAGTCGACCTCGCAGGACTGGGTGGCCACCCTCGCCGACGAGGTGATCGCCGCGGCCCGCAAGGAGACTGCCGAGCGAGGAGATTGCGGCGAGGGCCGCACCATCGTCTGCGCCTCGGGCCTCTCACCGTCGGGTCCGATCCACCTCGGGAACCTGCGCGAGGTCCTCACCCCGCACCTGGTCGCCGACGAGATCCGCCGCCGCGGCATCGCGTGCGAGCACCTCATCTCCTGGGACGACTTCGACCGCTACCGCCGGGTGCCGAAGGGCGTCGACGGCGTCGACGACTCGTGGGCCGCGCACATCGGCAAGCCGCTGACGGCGGTCCCGGCGCCGGCCGGCAGCGCGTACGCGAACTGGGCCGAGCACTTCAAGGCCCCGATGATCGACGCGCTGGAGCGGCTCGGCGTCCCGTTCCGCGGGATCAGCCAGACCGAGATGTACACCTCCGGCGCCTACGTCGAGGCGACGCTGTTGGCGATGCGCGAGCGGTCGCGCATCGACGGCGTGCTGGGCCGGTTCCGGACGAAGAAGAGCCAGGACATCGAGGATGACGAGGGCGACGCAGGCGTCGATCCCGACGAAGCCGTGGGGTCGGCGTCGGGGGAGTACTTCCCGTACAAGCCCTACTGCGGGGCCTGCGGCACCGACGACACCTCGATCGTCGCCTACGACGACGCGACGACCGAGATGACGTTCACCTGCGTGTGCGGGTCGTCGGAGACCGTGCTCCTGCGTGAGTTCACCCGCGGGAAGCTGGTCTGGAAGGTCGACTGGCCGATGCGGTGGGCCTACGAGGGCGTCGACTTCGAGCCCTCCGGTGTGGACCACTCCTCGCCGGGCTCCTCCTACGAGGTCGGCGGGCTGCTCGTCTCCGAGATCTTCGGCGGGCGGCAGCCGATCGGGCCGATGTACGCCTTCGTCGGCATCTCGGGTCAGGCGAAGATGTCGTCGTCGAAGGGCGGGGTGCCGACGCCGTCGTCGGCGCTCGAGGTGTTCGAGGCGCCGCTGCTGCGCTGGCTCTACGCCCGCCGTCGTCCCAACCAGGCGATCAAGGTGGCGTTCGACGCCGAGCTCTCCCGGCTCTACGACGAGTGGGACGCGCTGGGTCGGAAGGTGGCCGCGGGGACCTCCGCGCCGATCGAGGCGCTCGGGCATGCCCGCTCGGTCGCCACCGCCGAACGGACGCTGCCGACGACGCCGCAGCCGGTCTCGTTCCGGACGCTGACCTCCGTCATCGACGTGACCACCGGCGACCCGGAGCAGCTCGGCCGGCTCCTGAGCGGACTGGTGGCCTCCGGTCCGGAGGAGCCCGTGACCCTCGACGACCTCCGTCCCCGGCTGGACTGCGCCGAGCACTGGGTCGAGCACTACATGCCCGAGGAGTCGCACACCCGGCTGCTGTCCTCCCCGGACACGGCGCTGCTGGGCTCGCTCGACGACACCGACGCCGAGTCGCTGCGGCTGCTGCTCGACGGTCTGGAGCAGGACTGGTCGCTCGACGGCCTGACCTCGCTGGTCTACGGCGTGCCGAAGCTCCAGGCCGGTCTGCCCCTCGACACGAAGCCGGCCGAGGACCTCAAGGTCGCCCAGCGACGCTTCTTCGTGCTGCTCTACCGGCTGCTCGTCGGCTCGGACACCGGTCCCCGGCTCCCGACGCTGCTGCTGGCCGCCGGTCCCGAGCGGGTGCGTCGCCAGCTCGGTGGCTGACGCCTCACCAGGCAGCCGCCACCCCGTCGACGTCGAGGCCGTGCGCGGCGTCGTGGTCGGCCCGCGTCCCGTAGCGGTGGGACTCCTCGCGTCGGGTCCCGAGCATGACCTGGCGGTGCGGGCGGTCGGCCAGAGCTTCGGCGACGACGCGTGCGGAGGTGCCGGCGAGGTAGGGCTCGACCGTCGTCACCGTCGGCGCGGCCGCGTGCTCCGGCGCCAGCGCCGGTCACCGCAGGAGGCTGCCGAGCACCCCGCCGACGTTCACTCCGCCCGAGCCGCTCTGCTGACCGCCCCCGGTGCCCGCGATCGCGCTGAGCGGCACCTCCTCGGACGGCTGCACGATGACGAACCCGCGCCCGGCGAACGCCATCGTGAACGCCTCGCCGGTGGTCCGGCCGATGAGCGTGCCGAGCCCGAACTGCTCCGCCCGGTGCAGCCCGACCTGCAGCCCCGCCGACCACGCGATCGCCGCCTGCGGGTCGGCGTAGGTCGGGGCGTCGACGGTGAGCACCACCGGGGCGCCCTTCGCGGTGATCGCGAGCCGGCCGCGGCCGCGGAAGACGCAGTTGAACAGCCCGGCCCCGCCCATCGAGCCGGCGCCGGAGACCATCTGGATGTCGTAGGACAGGCTCGGCTCGAACGCGAGGACGTTCTTCCCGTTGATCGTCAGGGCGTCGTCGGGTCCCTCGAGGTCGATGAGGTGGACGTCGGCGGCGGCATCGGCGAGGAAGACGTCACCCCGCCCGGAGAGCTGCATGAGGGGCACGCCCTCGCCGGTCAGCTTCTGCTTCACGAAGCCGCCGAGCCCGCCCGCGCCCCTGGCCTCGAAGCGCACGTCGCCCTGGTAGGCGACCATCGAGCCCTGCCGGGCGAGCGCCTCGCCGTCGAGCTCGATCTTGAGCATCTTCGAGTTCTGCAGGCGGAGTCCGGGCTGCGTGGACTCCTGCTCCTGGTTCTCCGGGGCGAACAGGTTGCTGCGCATCGAGGTCTCCTGGTGACTCACGGTGCCCGGAACAGGATCGGGTGACGCAGATCATCCGCCCTGTGATCACGAAGAGTCAACGGACGGTCGATCACCCGGGTTCCCGGGTCCCTCGACGCGTCGCGCCATGATCAACGAGGAGCGCAGGCACCCGTCGCGACGCCGGTAGTGCCGGTCACGCAGCCCCTCGACGGTGAACCCGGCCGCCGCGTAGAGGGCGATCGCGCGGCCGTTGTCGGGCCAGACCTCGAGGTCGACCTTGTGCGCCCCCGTCGCACGGGCGTGGTCGAGCACGCCGTCGAGCAGAGCGCGTCCGCCGCCGCGGCCGCGGGCCTCGGGCAGGAGCATCATGCCCAGCGAGAGCACGCCGCCGACGCGTTCCCGTGCCGTCGCGATGCCGACGGGCCGCTCCTCGTCGCACAGCACCCACGCCCCGCCACGCCCGTCCTGGGTGAGCAGCGTGCGCAGGGCCGCGGCGCGGGCGGCGACGTCGACCGGCGGCTGTGCGCCGATCGTGCCCTCCTCGGCGACGACGGCGGTGATCGCGGCGGTGACCTCGGCGTCCTCGTCCCGGGCCGGGCGGATGTGCACCGGCGCAGCATCCCTCCGGCGAACTCCGCGCGCCCGCCGGGCGCGTGCACATCGCGATCATCGCCGGTCCGGGGCCGAATGCGGTCCCCGGCCAGCTCCGGCGAAGCCTCAGCGCGGCGAGGCGTAGACGACGACGTTGTCCTCGTAGGACCGCGCCGCCCGGTCGAACTGCCCGCCGCAGGTGATCAGACGCAGCGACGGGCCGGCCGTCGGGGCGTAGACCTTGTCGGCGGGGAACGCGTCCTTGTCGACGGTCTCGATCGCGTCCACGGCGAAGTGGGCCACGCCGCCGTCACTGCGTGGCACGTCGATCGCGTCCCCCGGCTTGAGGTCGCGCAGGTGCCAGAAGACGCCCGGCCCGCGCCAGGAGTCGACGTGGCCCACGAGCACCGCGGTCCCCGGGTCGCCGGGGGTCGCGCCGTCCCGGTACCACCCGACGTCGTGGGGGGTCGCCGGTGCCTGGAGTCCACCGGCGCGGTCGAGTCCCAGGGACCCGACGTCGCGGGCGTCGATCCCCGCGGCGGGGACGACGAGGCCGGCCGGACGGGCGGCAGCGATCGGCGCTGCCGGGGCCAGGGGCGCTGGTGCCGTGGCGGCCGGGGCTGCGGGGGCCCGGACGTTCAGGGGTACGAGCGGGCTGGCGGCGAGAGCGGAGGCGGCCTGCGCGGGAGCTGTCGCCGGGCGGGCGGAGAGCGGGACGAGAGGCCTCATCGCCGGCCGCGCCGCGAGGGCGACGAGGGGTGCGGCGGCCTGCTGCGCCAGGCGCGGGGACAGCGGCACGAGCGGGCTGGGCGGGGCGGCGGGTACGGCGTGGACCTGCACCGGAGCGAGCCGGCTCTCCTCGGCGGCCATCCCGCCGAAGCCGGCCGGGACACCCCCGCGCGGGAGCTTGCCCGCCCGCGGTGTGGGGCTGGGGCGTGGGGCGGGCGGCGTCGTCGGAGCGGCCGGAGTACTCGACGGTTGTGCGGGCGCGGACGGTGCCGCGGGAGCGGCCGGAGCGGGCGCGGGTGCCGCGGGGAAGGCCGAGGCGGCGTCGGCGACCGCGGTGACGGCGAGCGCGCCGTGGGCGTCCCGGCCCACGACGACGGTCGCGACCGACGTGCTCGCGACCGGCACCGTCGCGACCGCGGTTTCCCCGTTCGTCGTGCGGACGTCCATCGTCCAGGTCTTGGCGTCGACCTCGGCGTACGAGGATCCGGAGCCGTAGAACAGGCCCTGGGCGAGGGCACCACCGCCGCGGGCGATGACGTCGACCGGACCCACCCCGGCGGCCGCCGACACGATCCGGACGAGCGCCTTCCCGGCGGGCGCGGGCGTGCTGCCGTCGGTGAGCACCTCGGCCTGGGGTGTGGAGTTCGGGCCGACGTCGACGAACGCCGCCGTCTGCGCCGAGCGCGGAGCCACCGCGACGGCGGCAGTGAGCGCGGCCGGGGTCGACGGGTCCGCCCCGGCCGGGCGCGCCTCGAGCGTGTACACGCCGGGCGTCGCGGCGAGGTAGGTGCTCAGGGTCCGGTAGGTGACGTCGGAGGCGACGCGCGTCCGGGGGAGCCCCGGGCCCGCGACGTACATGTCGACCGCGCCCGTCGAGGGCGAGAGGTGGGCGACCCGCAGTACGCCCTGGTCGCCGGTCGGCGGGCCGAAGAGCGGCAGCGACGCGGGGAGTGCGGGGGCCTCGATGACGCCGGCGAGGACGTCGGCGGGCGCGATCAGCGGAGCCGTGGACGCGAGCGGGTTCGTCGGCGTGAGGACGGGGAGGGGCGCGGCCGGCAGCAGGGACACCGGGGGGAGTGAGACTGGCGGGAGCGAGACCGGGGGCAGGGACACCGGCGGCAGCGAGACAGGTGGCAGCCGGACGGGCGGGAGCGAGACCGGCGGGAGCGACACGGCCGGCAGGTGCACCGGGGGCAGGGAGACCGGAGGCACCTGCACGGCCGGGACCTGCACGGCCGGGACCTGCACGGCCGGGAGGTGAACGGGCGGCACCTGGACCGCCGGGAGCTTCAGCGCCGGCACGGTCGGTGCGGACACGGCCGGGGCCTGCGAGGCCGGCCCGCTCCTCGAAGAGACCTTCGGGAGCTCGACGGCGGGCAGCCGGGCCGCGCTCGACCCGGAGTCGTGCGCCCCCACGACTGATCCGGACGACGACCCGGAGTCGGAACCGGAGCCGGAGCCGGAGCCCGACAGCGCACCGCCCAGGTCGAGCGCCGCACCGCCGGAGTCGGACCCGGACGAGCCCGAGGCCCCGGACGAGTCCGAGCCGCCGGAGTCGCCCCCCGACCCGTCGTCGTGGTCCGCCAGGAGGATGTGCCCACCCGCGGCGAGCACGGTCGGCGACCCTCCGGGCGCCGACGTCGCCGCCACCACGAGACCGAGAGCCGAGGTGACCACGACCGCCGTCGCTGCCCGCGTACTGCGTCTCATCCGGGTGCTGCTCCCGTTCGCGTGAGGTCGATCCCGCTGCTCGAGATCCGCCACTCACCGAAGGAACGACGCTCACCCGTTCGCGTGACGCCGTTCAGGCGAGTATCGGAGTGTGACGATCAGCGGACGCCGCGGATGGGAGGCACGATCAGGCCATGACCGACCCTGTCCCCCGGAGGGCGCTGCCGCTGGAGGGCGTCCTCGTCGTGTCCTGCGAGCAGGCGGTCGCCGCACCGCTGGCGACCCGTCACCTCGCCGACCTGGGCGCTCGCGTCGTCAAGGTCGAGCGGCCGGGCCGTGGCGACTTCGCGCGCGACTACGACACCGTCGTGCACGGCCTCTCCAGCCATTTCGTCTGGCTGAACCGGTCGAAGGAGTCGGTGAGCGCCGACCTCAAGGACCCTGATCAGCTGGCCCGGGTCCGTGCGCTGATCGCGCAGGCCGACGTCTTCGTCCAGAACTTCGCACCGGGGGCGGCCGAGCGGCTCGGGCTCGGGGCGGACGAGCTCCGTCGGGACCATGCCGACCTGATCCACTGCAGCATCTCCGGCTACGGCTCGACGGGGCCCTACCGGGACGCCAAGGCCTATGACCTCCTGATCCAGGCCGAGGCCGGTCTGGTCTCGGTGACCGGGACCGAGGAGCACCCGGCCAAGGCCGGCATCCCCGCCGCGGACATCGGCGCGGGCATGTACGCGTTCTCCGGCATCCTCGCCGCGCTCTACGACCGCGAGCGCACCGGTGAGGGCACCGCGTTCGAGGTCAGCCTGTTCGATGCGCTGTCCGAGTGGATGGGCTTCCCGCTGCAGTACGCGGCGGGCAGCGGCCACGCCCCCGTCCGGGCCGGGACGAGCCACCCGGCGATTGCGCCGTACGGGGCGTTCGCGGCGGGCGACGGCGTCGAGGTCGTCTTCGGCATCCAGAATGAGCGGGAGTGGCAGCGCTTCTGCGAGGTGGTGCTCGACGACGTCGACGTCGCCTCGGACCAGCGCTTCGCCACCGGCTCGGCGCGCGTCGAGAACCGCCCCGCGCTGCACGGGGCGATCGACGCGGTGCTCGCCGGACTGACGGGCGACGAGCTCGTCGAGCGGCTCGAGCGGGCGGGCGTCGCGAACGCCCGCCGTCGCACGCTCGACGAGGTGCTCACCCACCCGCAGCACGAACAGCGGGGACGCTTCGTCGAGGTGGACAGCTCCGTCGGGCCCATCCGGACGCTGCTGCCGCCGATCACGTTCGCCGACGGCCGCACGCCGCGGATGGGCCCGGTCCCGGACGTGGGGCCCGAGGTCTGAGCCTCAGCGTTCTTCGGCGGCCGTCACCTATCCTCGTCGACCTCGATGCCGAGCGGTCGCACCCGCGCCCACAGCAGGAAGAGCGCGGACACGACGACGAGGGCGATTCCCGTCCAGAGGTTGATGGCGGTCCCGGCGGCCCGGGCAAGCTGTTCGGGTCCGTCGAGCAGGCCCCGGATCACGAGGATCACCCCGTAGACGCCGAGCAGGGCGCCGATGACGTAGCGCAGGTCGAACAGCCGCTGCATCCGGCTGCCGGTCACGACGGTGTCCTCCGGGGTCTGCGTCCCGGGTTCGACTGGGTTGCTCATGGTTGTCCGGCCTTCCGGGGTCAGGCGAAGAGGATGTTGAGCACGACGGTGAGCGCGAGCGCGATGCCGCCCAGCAGCACGGGCTTGCGCCACCACACCGCCTCGCGGGGCTGGCGCAGCGTCGGGACGACGCCGTCGGCACCGGGCACGCCGTAGACGATCCCGGCGAGCCGTTCGGGCGCCGGCTTCGCGGTGACGAGCGAGACGATCACGGTGACGATGAGGTCGACGAAGAACGCGGCGCCGGCCTGGTAGAAGGTCACCTCGATGTCCGAGCCGAAGGTCAGGACCTTCGCCTGGGCGAGGATGAAGACCAGCGTCCCGGCGGCGACACCCGAGGCGAGGCCGGAGAAGCCACCCCAGCCGGTGGTGCGCTTCCAGAACATGCCCAGGATGAACGTCGCGAAGATCGGGGCGTTGAAGATCCCGAACAGCGACTGCAGGTAGGTCATGATGTTGTTGAAGGACGAGGCGAGCAGCGCGGTCCCGATGGCGATCACGACGCCGGCGACGGTGACCCAGCGCCCCGCCGTCAGGTAGTAGCGGTCGCTGTGGCCCTTGGCGAGATAGGGCTGGATGAGGTCGTAGGTGACCACGGTGTTCAGCGAGCTGACGTTGGCGGCGACGCCGGCCATGAACGACGCGAACAGGCCGGTGATCGCGATGCCGAGGACACCCTCGGGGAGCAGCTGGCCGATCAGAGCGGGGATCGCGTCGTTGTACTCCAGACCGCCGGAGTCGCTGTTGCCGAAGTTCGGGATCGCAATGAGCGCGACGAGGCCGGGGATGATCGTCACCGCGGGGATGAAGAGCTTCGGGAACGCCGCGATCAGCGGGGTGCGCTGGCTCGCCGAGCGGTCCTTGGCGGACAGCGCCCGCTGGATCTCGGCGAAGTTCGTCGTCCAGTAGCCGAACGACAGGATGAAGCCCAGCCCCAGGACGATGCCGATCCAGTTGGCGCCGATGGGGTTGGTGACGTTGCCGACCCCGGTGCCCTGCCAGGCGTGCAGGCCCTGCGGACCCAGCGCCGAGTCGGTGACCCGGCGTGTGAGCTCGCCGAACCCGCCGACGGAGCGGACCGCGACGATCGCGAGCGGGATCAGGCCGGCGAGGATGACGAAGAACTGCAGCACCTCGCCGTAGATGGCCGACCCCAGGCCGCCGAAGCCGATGTAGACGAGGACGACGGCAGCCGACACCACGATGCCCAGGAACTGGGGCCAGCCGAGCAGGGCGTTGAGCACGATCGCGAGGGCGTAGAGGTTGACGCCGGCGATGAGCACGCTCGCGACGGCGAACACCCCGGCGTTGAGCACGTGGGTGCCGTTGCCGAACCGCAGCCGGAGAAACTCCGGCACCGACCGGACCTTCGAGCGGTAGTAGAAGGGCATCATCACGATGCCCAGGAAGACCATCGCCGGGATGGCGCCGATCCAGTAGTAGTGCACCGTCGCGACGCCGTACTGGGCGCCGTTCGCGGCCATACCGATGATCTCGGTCGCGCCCAGGTTGGCGGCGACGAACGCCAGGCCGGTGACCCACGCGGGGAGCGACCGGCCGGCGAGGAGGAAGTCCGCACTCGTCCCGACGGCGCGGCGCGCGACGACGCCGATGCCCAGGACGACGACGAAGTAGAGCGCCAGGAGCGAGTAGTCCAGCCATCCCGGGTTCAGGCGCAGCATCGCGACCCCTTGCAGTGGAGCGGATGTTCCGGGAATGTTCCCGTGAACGTTATCGTAAGGCGGGCCACAGACTGGCGCCCCGGCGCGGCGGGCGTCAAGAGGGCATGAAGCACCGAGGTGGGGAGGGCGATCGATGACGACGCCGGGTGACTCGACGGGCGCGACGTCGCGTCAGGAAAGTCGCGTTCCTGACGCTGAACGTCCGCAACGCGACTTTCCTGACACCGCGGGCGGGCCGGCCACCACCCCCGGCCTCGTCGTCTCCGAGGAGCGCCTCGCCGACGGACGCCGGATCACGTACTACGGGCTCTCCCGGTGAGCGAGCGGCGCTACGACCCGACCCACGACGAGTGGGTCACCTTCGCGACCAACCGCCAGGACCGCACCTACAAGCCCGCGGCCGCCGCCTGCCCGCTGTGCCCCACGCGGCCGGGCGGCCCGGAGACCGAGATCCCCCGCGAGCACTTCGAGGTCGCCGTCTTCGACAACCGCTTCCCGTCACTCACCGCCACGCCGCCCGCCCCCGACATCGCCGGCACCGACCTCGTCCCGGTCGCGCCCGCGTACGGCCACTGCGAGGTCGTCGTGTTCACCGACGACCACGAGGCCACCCTCGCCTCCGTCGGGACGGCACGGGTCCGTGTGCTCGTCGACGCCTGGGCCGACCGCTTCGCGGCGCTCGCCCGGGACCCGGACATCGCCTACGTGCTGCCCTTCGAGAACAAGGGCGAGGCGGTCGGGGTGACGCTGCACCACCCGCACGGCCAGATCTACGCCTACCCCGACGTGCCGCCGCGCCCCTCGCGCGAGCAGCGTGCCGCCGCGAAGCACCGCGGCCGGACCGGGCGCTGCGTGTTCTGCGACGTCGTCGCGCAGGAGACCGGCGGGCCCCGTGTCGTCGTCGAGGGGACGCACTTCCTGGCCGGGGTGCCGCCGTGGGCCCGGTTCCCCTACGAGATCGACATCTGGAGCCGCGACCACGTCGGCACGCTCCCCGAGCTCGACGCCGCGGCCCGCGACGACCTCGCCCGCGTCCTGGCCCGCGTGCTCGCCGGCTACGACGCGTTCTTCGGGTTCCGCACCTCCTACCTGCTCGGCATCCACAGCGCACCCGTGGGCGGCACCGGACCGGAGGCTGACCCGACGTTGGGCCACCTGCACCTGGAGATCTGCCCGCCGCACCGTGGTGAGGGAAAGCTCAAGTACCTGGCAGGCTCCGAGACCTTCGGGGGCGCGTTCCTCACCGACGTCGCCCCCGAGGTGGCCGCGCCGCGTCTGCGGGCGGCGGCGGCCGACGTGGAGGTCCCGGCATGAGCGCGCTCGACGACGTCCGCCGGGCGTTCACCGCCGCCCACGGCCACGAGCCGGACGGGATCTTCTCCGCACCCGGACGGGTCAACCTCATCGGCGAGCACACCGACCACAACGAGGGCCACGTGCTGCCCTTCGCGATCGACCGCCGCACCTGGGTGGCCGTCGCGCGACGCACGGACGGCACCGTCACCGTCTGCTCCTCCGACCCGGGCACCCAGCCGGTCAGCACCACCGTCGGGGCCCTCGACGAGGCCACCGGCTGGGCCGCCTACCCGCTCGGCACCGTGTGGGCGCTGGGCGAGGCCGGGGTCGCGCCGTCCGGTTGGGATCTCGTCGTGCACGGCGAGGTCCCGCTGGGGGCCGGACTCTCGTCGTCGGCGGCGCTGGAGAGTGCCGTCGCACTGGCGGTCGCCGAGTGCAGCGGCGCCGACCTCGACCGCTTCGCCCTGGCCGCAGCCGGGCGGCGGGCGGAGAACGACGTCGTCGGGGCGCCCGTCGGGATCATGGACCAGGCGGCGTCGCTGCTGTGCCGGGAGGGTTCGGCGCTGCTGCTGGACTGCCGCTCGATGGCCACCGAGGACGTCGCCCTCGGCCTCGAGGACGCCGACCTCGGGATCCTCGTCATCGACTCCCGCGTGCGCCACGACCTCGCCGACGGCGGGTACGCGGACCGTCGCGCCGCCTGCGTGGCGGCCGCCGCGGCGCTCGGCGTGCCCGCGCTGCGGGACGCGGACCTCGCCGCGGTCGAGGGGCTGGGTGACGACGTCCTGCGCCGCCGGGCCCGCCACGTGGTGACCGAACAGGCACGGGTGCACGAGGTCGTCGGGTTGCTCCGTGCCGGGCGGCCCGCCGAGGTCGGGCCGGTGCTCTCCGCCTCGCAGGCTTCCCTGCGCGACGACTTCGCCGTGTCGGTCCCCGAGGTGGATGCCCTGGTCACGGCGGCCGAGGACGCCGGCGCCCTCGGAGCCCGCATCGTCGGGGGCGGGTTCGGGGGGTCGGTGCTCGCGCTCGTTCGCCGTGCGTCCCTCGACGACGTCGCCGTCGCCTGCCGCGCCGTGCCCGGCGACCCCGGACCGACGGTGCGCGAGGTCGCACCGGCCCCGGGCGCCCGTCGGGACCTCTAGGGTCACCGGCGTGGGGGACGCGTCCGGAACGGCCGGCGGCTGGGCGCCTCACCCCAGCGTGCGGGTCACGATCGACGACGTGGCCCGGGTCGCCGGGGTGTCGCGCCAGACGGTGTCGCGCGCCATGAACGGCAAGAGCGAGATCAGCGCCGCGACCCGCCACCGCGTCCTCGCGACGATCGAGGAGCTCGACTACCGGCCCTCGGCCTTCGCCCGCGGCATGCGCACCCAGCGCGCGGGCACGCTCGCCCTGATCCTCTCCGACATCGCCAACCCCTTCTTCCCCGCCGTCGCGCGCGGGGTGTTCGACGCGGCCGCCGGGCGCGGGCTCGCCGTCGTCGTGCACAACACCGACGCCGACGCGGATGCGGAACGGGAAGCGACCCGGGCCATCGTCGACTCCGGAGCGGCCGGGGCGATCGGGTTCTTCGAGGCCCTCGACGACGAGTCCCTGGTCGCTCTCGGGCGGCGGCTGCCGCTCGTGGTCGCGGACCGCCGGGCGCCGGGGGAGGGCGTGGCCTCGGTGATCTCCGACTTCGCCGCCGGGACGCGCGCCGCGGTGGAGCACCTCTACGAGGGGGGTCACACCCGACTGGGGATGCTCGACGGGGCCGTGGGCGTCGACCCGGTCCGGCGTCAGACGTTCCTCGCCGTCCTCGCCCAGCGCGGGCATCCGCAGCCGGCGGACCACGTCGTCTCCGGGCCCCCCACCGTCACCGCGGGATCGGCCGCCGTCCGCGAACTGCTCGCCCGTCATCCCGAGGTCACTGCCGTGTTCGCGTTCAACGACCTGCTGGCGATCGGCGCGGTCCGGGCCCTGCGCGAGGCGGGGCGCCGGGTGCCCGACGACGTCGCGGTGGTCGGCTACGACGACATCACCATGGCTGCCCTGCTCGACCCGCCGCTGACGACGGTGCACACCGACAAGTACGAGCTGGGCCGCACCCTGCTCGAGGTGCTCGCCCGGCGCCTCGACGGGCACACCGCCGAGCACCGGCTGCTCTCGCCGCGTCTGGTGGTGCGGGGGAGCGGATGACGGCCGGGGCGCTACCCGGCGGAGGTGAAGACGCCGTCGTCGAGGACCGGGACCGCAGTGCCGAGGTCCAGCTCGGCGGCGATCTCGACGACCTCGCCGACGAGCGCGACCCCGCATGTCTCGCGAGTCTCGCCGCGGCCACCTTCACCGACTCCACGGGGCTGGTGCGGTGCGGGCGCGCGGAGCTCGACCGCGCCGGCGGTCCGCTCGACGAGGGCTACGCCCGCTACGCCTAGCGGCCCGGCGACGGTGGTGCGCGGCGGTTGAGCATGGGCTAGAAGTCCGGGTCGGTGTCATAGCGGCTCGGGGGTTCGTCGGCGACGGCCCGCAATTGCCGTGCGACGTCGCCCGCGGTCGACCGGGCGGCGTCGGTGAGGTAGCCGTGGTGGTTGCGTCGCGGTGCCCAGGGCTCGGCCGGGCGCGGCACGAACGCGTCGGAGGGCACGCTGAATCCACCATCGGCCCGGGCCGGTGATGCCGCGAGGTCGTGCTCGACGGGTGGCTCGACGATATGTCGGGCGCCCTGGGGGCTGATCCACTCGAACCGTCCCGGGGTGGGTTGGGTCACGCTCCAGCCGCTGTCGGCGTCGTGCTTGAGCCGGTGGTGGTATCGACACAGGGCGCCGAGATTGCCCGCGAGGGTCAGCCCGTCGTCCTGCCAGTCGACGGTGTGGTCCAGGTCGGAGCCCATCGCCGGGCGGGTGCAGCCGCGGAAGCGACAGCACCGGTCGCGACCGCGCACGTGGCGATCGAGCTCGGCGCCGGGGTGCCTGCGTCGGGCGTCGTTCGCGGTGACCGCGGGGTGGTCCTCGGGCGCCCGGGCGCGGGCGGCCGCGAGCGCGGCGCGCGCCTGGCGGACGAGGTCGGCCTCGAACCCCAGGTGCTCCACGGGATCGAGCGCGTCGATCATCGCCCTGGTGGCGGTGAGCTCCACGACCTGGCGGCGATGGGGCTCCCCGGGCACGGACCTTTCGCCGGGCGGTCGGACCGTGAGGACCTGGTCGAACTGGCCGCCGGGGTCGTAGATGATCACCCGCCAGGACGCGTCCCGGCGTGCACGAGCGAGCCGGCGGGCGGTGCTCGCGGCGACGACGCCCCAATCGGGGAGCTCGCCGGGCTGTCGATCCCGGCCGAGCAGAGTGGTCAGCCCGAGACGGACCGCCAGGCCGCTCCGGAACGCGAGCGCGCCGGTGTCGCGGGCGCCGGAGTCATCCGGTCCTTCCGCGGGCTCGTCGCCCGCATTCCTGGAGTCGTCCGGGCCCGGCTCGTCCGTCGGGTCCGAGGGGCCGTCGGGAGGTAGGTCGTCGTCGCCCTCGTCGTCATCGGGACCGTCGTCGTCAGGGCCGTCGGGCTCCCCGGGGTGGTCGTCGTCGGGTGGCGCGGAGGCGAGCTCGTCGGTGAGGGTCTCGGCGAGGGTGGCGTCGTCGGCTCCGAGCAGGTCGTGGTGCAGCAGCCGCACGAACACGTGGGACTGCACGGTGCCGACCGTGAGGTCTCGGCCCCGGGCCCGGACGGCCGCGCGCACGGCATCGGCGACCGCGACGATGTGGCCGTGGGCCTCGACCGCCGGCTCGACCGGCAGATCGAGACCCGAGAGCTCGGCGGCACCGGAGGGCGCGATCCTCGCGAGGACCCGGGCACGGGCGATGGCGGCGGCTCGGCGGGCCTCGTCCCAGCCCGGGTCGACGTCCGCGGCGGTCTTCTCGGTGAGGGTCGTGAGCGCGCGGTGCGACAGCTCGGGCGCCTGGCCCAGTACGCGCGCCACGACGAGCCGAGCCTCCGCATCGTCGAGGTCGCGCACCGTGGACGCGATGTTCGAGGCCTTCTGCTCCTCGAGCCATCCCTCGCGCATGGCCTCGCCGATCGCGGGGAGGCGCTCCAGGATGTCGCGGGCGAAGTCGTACTTGGCGGAGGCCATCATGCTCGACCAGCCGAACGCGGCGGCGGCAGCCTGCGGTGCGCGAGGGTCATCGAGGCGCCGCGTGGTGGTTCCTGCCCTGGACCGGCACGCCGAGAGCAACCAGCGGTACTGCTGCCACGCGGCGCGGTTCTTCGCGTGGAACGCCGCGACCATGCCGGCGTGAGCCGTCTCTCCGGCGAACGAGTCCGGATCCGCATCCAGCCCAGCAGCCGATGGCGGGCCGAGCGGGGGTTCCTCGAACTCCCCGCTCAGTCCGCCCGCCGTGGGCAGGAGCGCTGTCATGACTCGAACACTAGTTCGAGGGTCTGACAATCTCGGCGGATTCCCGCGGTCCCCGGACTAGGCCATTTCAGTGAATCCCGGACTCTGCCCGGCCGGCAGGTGAGCCCCTGGATCCGGATGCGATGCCGGGGAGGAGCCCGACGACACCGTCGCCGTTCTTCAGTCGAACACCGGCACCCCGGCGCGCGCGGCCTCGACCCGCCCCTTCGGCTCCTCCCAGTCCTCCTGGCGTCCGAGCGCCGTGAGGTCCAGATAGGCGTAGGAGCCGCCGAACCACTCCTGGCCGCGCGCGTACATCGAGTACGTGTGGAAGACCCGCCCGTCGACGGCCAGGAAGCAGCTCGTCCCCGGCATCTCGTGGGTGGCCTCGGCGCCGTCCCAGGTCGGGTTCTCGCGGAAGTTGTAGGTCATCAGATCACCGGAGGTGTCGACGGTGACGCCGAAGTCGGCGTTGAAGTCCGTCCCGGACGACGAGTACCAGGGGAAGGTCCAGCCCATCCGGTCGCGGTAGTCGGCGATCCGCTCGTAGGGCGCCCGCGACACGAAGACGTGCTCGGTGTCGCGGCTGTGCAGGTGCTCCCGAATGCCCGGCGACCACTCCTGGGCGCCGGCGGAACAGCTCGGGCAGCCGTCGGTCCACTCCGGGTCGAACATGAAGTGGCTGACCACGAGTTGCTGGTGCGGCCCGAAGAGCTCGCGCAGCGACAGCTCGCCGTCGGGACCGGTGAACCGGTAGTCCTCGCTCACCTCGACCATCGGCAGTTCCCGACGACGACGGTTGAGCTCGTCGCGGGCGCGCGTCAGCTCCTTCTCCTGCTCGAGCAGCGCGCGTCGCTCCCGCAGCCAGGTCTCACGGTCGGTGGTCCTCGGCAGACTCATGCGAGCACCGTCGCACGCCACCATCCCATGAAGCAACAGGATGATCCTGAAACCGTACTCTAGATCGAGAGCACCGCGAGGTCGCCGCTGTCGAGGGCGACCCACACCTCGCCGCCGCGCACCAGCAGCCCGTGCGGGTGGTCGCCCGGTGCCAGCACGTCGTGCGGTGTCGCGCTGCCGTCGGGAGCGAGCCCGACCAGCGCGCTGCCGCCCCAGAGGGTGAGCAGGCAGCCGTCGTCGGTCGCGACGACGGCGTGCGGCTTCCCGTCGCGATCGGGGAGGTCGAACTCGACGACGCCGCCCGCGGGATCGAGGCGCCCCGCCCGGCCGGCCAGGATCTCGACGAACCACAGCCCGTCGGGGCGCGCCGTGATGCCGACCGGTCCGCACCCCGGGTCGGGGAGCTCGTGCACGCTGACCGCGCCGCCGACGGCCACCCGGGCGAGCGCCCCGGCGCTGTTGAGGGTGCACCAGAGGGCGCCGTCCGGACCCGTCGTGATCATGGCGGGCATCCCGGGACGCGGCAGCGGGAACAGCGACACCTCCTCGGTGTCCGGGTCGATGCGCCCGACCGACTCCGCCGCGATCGCGGTGAACCACACCGCGCCGTCCGGGCCGACCGTGACGTCGTAGGGCCCGGCGCCGTCCACGACGACGCTGTGTCGCGACCGTCCCGCACCCGCCGGGTCCGAGCAGGGCAGGAGCCGCTCCACCCGGTGGTCGCCGGTGCGGGTGCACCAGAGGCTGCCGTCGGCGGTCACGGCCATCCGGGAGGGACGGCTCTCGGGCGCGCCCAGGTCGACGGTCTCGGCGACCCCGCCGCCGTCGCCGCGGACCCGTACGAGCCGCCCCGAGTACACGAGGGTGGCCCAGACGTCCCCGGCGGCATCGACGGCGAGCGCATACGGCCCGTCGTCGGGCGTACCGACGGGGATCCGCCGGGTGGTGATCATCGGGCGACGCGGGCCCACACGGTGAGGCCGAGATCCTCGGAGCGCTGCGCGGAGAGCTCCGACGGTCCATCGCCCTCGGTCACCGAGGTCGCCAGGACCTCCGTGCCGAGCGTCCCGGCGCCGTCGCGGATCGCGGACGCGGTGTCCTCGCGCGAGGCGGTCCACCACAGGTCGATCCGGTCGGAGACCTGGAAGCCGAGCTGCTTGCGGGCGTCCTGCACGAACCGCAGTACGTCGCGCAGCAGGCCCGCGGCCCGCAGTTCGTCGGTCAGCTCGGTGTCCAGCCCGACCGACAGGCCACCCTCGGAGCGCACCGCCCAACCCTCGCGCGGGGTCTCCGACACGAGGATCTCGTCCCCGGACAGCTCCACGGCGGCGCCGTCGACGGTCACCGTCAGGACTCCGCCCACGGGGGCGTCGGTCGAGGCCTTCACGGCGTCGGCCACCGTCGGGGTCTGCTTGCCGAAGCGCTTGCCCAGCGCGCGGTAGTTCGGCTTCACCTCGATCTCGACGAGGTCCGCCCCGGCGGTCTCCACCGCGGCGACGTTGAGCTCCTCGGCGATCTCGGCGAGCAGCTCGCGCTCCTGGCCGGGACCCCGGAGCGCGGCGGCGGCCAGCTCGGAGAACCCGGGTGCCGAGACCACGGCACGCGACAACGGCTGGCGGGTCCGCACGCCGGAGGCCGCCCGCGTCGCACGACCCAGCTCCACCACTCGGCGGACGACGTCCATCTCCCGCCGCAGCACGTCCTCCCTGCCAGCAGTGGGAGCCACCTCCGGCCACGGCGCGAGATGCACCGAGTCCGGCGTTCCCTCGGGCAGGCCCGTGCCGCCCTCGCCCTGCAGCAGGGTCCAGAGGTAGTCGGTGGCGAAGGGCGTGAACGGCGCCATCAGTCGGCTGACCGTCTCGACGCACTCGTGCAGCGTCGCGAGCGCGGCCGCGTCCCCGTCCCAGAACCGGCGACGCGAGCGGCGGACGTACCAGTTCGACAGGTCGTCGACGAACGCGACGATCGCTCGGCCGGCGCGCGAGGAGTCGAAGTCGTCGAGCGCGGCGGTGACCTCGGTGACGCACGCCCGCAGTTCGCCGAGGGCCCAGCGGTCCATGGCGGGCCGGTCGTCCGGCGCCGGAGCAGTGTCGGTGCCCCCGGCGGAGCTGGGGGACCACCCGGCGGCATTCGCGTAGGTGACCAGGAACGACGCGGTGTTCCAGTAGGTCAGCAGGACCTTCCGGACGATCTCGCGCAGCGTCTCGTGGCCCACGCGCCGGTCGACCCAGGGGGACCCCTGCGCCAGCATCAGCCACCGCACCGCGTCGGCACCATGGGTGGCGAACAGTTCGAACGGGTCGAGGACGTTGCCGAGGTGCTTGGACATCTTGCGGCCGTGCTCGTCGAGCAGCAGGCCCAGGCAGACGACGTTCTCGTACGACGACCGGTCGAACACCAGCGTCCCGACCGCCATCAGCGAGTAGAACCACCCGCGCGTCTGGTCGATCGCCTCGCAGATGTACTGCGCCGGGTAGGCCTGCTCGAAGTCCGCCTCATGATCGTGCGGCGCGCCCCACTGGGCGAACGGCATCGCGCCGGAGTCGTACCAGACGTCGATGACGTCGGGCACCCGCCGCATCGTGCCGCTCCCCGACGGCGCCGGGAACGTCACGTCGTCGACGTAGGGACGGTGCGGGTCGAGTGCGCTGAGGTCCTGGCCCGCGTGGGCCCCGAGCTCGGCCAGCGAGCCCACGACGACGACCTCGTCCGGGTCCGCGTCGTTGCGCCAGACCGGCAGCGGGGTGCCCCAGTAGCGCTTGCGGGAGAGCGCCCAGTCGACGTTGTTCTCCAGCCAGGCCCCGTAGCGCCCGTGCTTGATGTGCGGCGGGTACCAGTTGGTGCGCTCGTTCTCCTCGACGAGGCGGTCACGGACCTCCGTCGTGCGGATGAACCAGCTGGGCAGCGCGTAGTAGATCAGCGGTGTGTGGCAGCGCCAGCAGTGCGGATAGGAGTGCTCGTAGTGCTCGGAGCGGAAGAGCACCCCGCGCTCGCGCAGGTCGGCGACCAGCGTCGGGTCGGCCGCCTTGAAGAACATCCCGCCGATCAGCGGGACGTCGTCGTCGAAGTGGCCGTTCGGCCCGACCGGGTTGACCATCTCGAGGCCCTCGGCCCGGGCGACCTGGTGGTCCTCGGCGCCGAACGCGGGGGCCATGTGCACCAGGCCGGTGCCGGACTCGGTGGTCACGTGGTCGCCGTGCACGACGCGCCACGCGGTGTTCGCGGCGCCCGGGGCGGTGAAGCGCTCGGCGTCGACCAGCTCGAACGGCCGGCGGTAGTGGCTGCCGATCAGCTCGGCGCCGGTCTTCCGGTCGGTGATCTCGGCGCCCTCGCCCAGGGCCTGGCCGACGAGTGCGTCGGCGAGCACCAGATCCGGGCCTTCGGTGCGGGCCACCCGGACGTATTCGACGTCGGAGGCCACCGCCACCGCGGTGTTCGACGGCAGCGTCCACGGTGTCGTCGTCCACACGAGCAGGTCCGCGCCCGCCCAGACGCCGTCGGTCAGCGGGAACCGCACGTAGACCGAGGGGTCGACGGTGTCCTCGTAGCCGAGGGCGACCTCGTGGTCGGAGAGCGGCGTCTCGTCGCGCGGGCAGTACGGGGTGACCCGGTGGTCCTCGACGAGCAGGCCCTTGTCGTGGATCGCCTTGAGCGACCACCACACGCTCTCGACGTAGCGCGGGGCCATCGTCAGGTAGGCCTCGTCGAGGTCCACCCAGTAGCCCATGCGCTCGGTCATCGCGGCGAACGCCGAGACGTTCCGGAGCGCCGATTCGCGGCACGCCGCGTTGAACTCGGCGATGCCGTAGCGCTCGATGTCTCCCTTGCTCGTGAAACCGAGCTCCTTCTCGACGGCGAGCTCGACCGGCAGGCCATGGCAGTCCCACCCGGCGCGGCGCGGGACGTGGTAGCCACGCATCGTCTTGAACCGGGGGAAGAGGTCCTTGAACGCGCGGGCCTCGACGTGGTGGGTGCCCGGTGTGCCGTTGGCCGTCGGCGGGCCCTCGTAGAAGATCCAGGGTTCACCCTGCGCGGTCTGCTCCAGCGACCGGCGGAACACGTCCCGCTTGTCCCAGCGCTCGAGGATCTCCTGCTCGATCGCGGGCAGGTCGACGCTCGCGGGCAGCGGGGCGAAACTCTGCTGGTGGCGCGCACTCACGGGCGTGGCTTCCCTGCTGGTCGGGGACCGGGTGTCAACCGTTCCAGCCTACCGAGCGCCTCCCGGGGCCGGAGCGGGTGCGGTCGCGTGTGGTGACCTGGGCCGAGCCCGACTGTCCGGGGGGCGTCGGACGGGTACGCGGCGATGTTCTACGATGTGAACAGACATCGGGCAGGACTGGTTTCAGTCACGCTCGGTGATCGCCATGGGGTATGGTGTAATTGGCAACACGGCTGGTTCTGGTCCAGTTGTTCTAGGTTCGAGTCCTGGTACCCCAGCTGTGAGCGGCGCTCCGCGGGTCCGGTAAGGTTCCCGGCGCTGTTCCTCCTAGGGCCCCGTCGTCTAGCGGCCTAGGACGCCGCCCTCTCAAGGCGGTAGCGGGGGTTCGAATCCCCTCGGGGCTACATCGACAAGATGCCGAGCGCCGTGGTCCACACCGGACCACGGCGCTTTCGTCTGTCACGAGGAGCCGGCCACGAAGGCCGACGGGGTGGCGACCTCGCCGAACCACAGGTACGCGAGCAGCACCGGTCGGTCGTCGGTGACCATCGCGTGGGGCTGCCACGGCTCGTGGTGGATCAGCTCGCCGGGCGGCTCGTCGACCCAGCCGTCACCGTGGTCCCACCGGATCCCGCCGAGCGGGAGGTAGTACTCCTCGGCCGGGTGGTGGTGGGCGCGGTAGTGGACGCCCGGGCCGAGCAGCACGAGCCCGATGATCACCTCGTCGTCGTCCGACCCGCGCAGCTCGGCGTGGGCGTAGCCCGCGAAGAGGGTCTCGTCCGCCGAATAGCCGGCGGTCCGGGTCCACTCGGCGCGCCCCGCGACCAGCGCCACGGCATCCCGGAGCTGGCCGTCGACCTCGTCCCCGACCCGGGCGACGGCCTCGTCGAGGTGGGCGAGCACGGGGACGTCCGGCGGGGTCGCGGTCAGCAGCGGCGGCCCGCCGAGGCCGGCGAGGGCCATCAGCTCCGCCATCGCCCCGCGACGACCCAGGGCCGCCACGAAGCGGGCGGTCAGGGCGTCGACGGCGGGTCCTGGCGCGGTCACAGGGCCTCATGGGAGTTGCGGCGCACCGGCCGATCCTGGCATCTCAGGGCGGCGTCGCGCGGTAGAGGATCGAGCGGGTGTTCTCCTCCGAGTAGTAGTTCTCCATCTCGGCGAGCGTCATGTCGTCGGTGGTGCGGGTCGCCATCTGCGCGATGGAGGGCAGGTCGTCCTCCGGCCACTTCTCCGGCTCCCACAGCCCGGAGCGCAGGAACGCCTTCGCGCAGTGGGTGAAGACCTCCTCGACGGCGACCTCGAGGACGATGCGCGGGACGTGACCCTTGTGGCGCAGGTCCTCCGCGTACGGCGGGTCCAGCAGGATGCGGGCCGAGCCGTTGACGCGCAGCGTGTCGGTGCGCCGCGGCACCAGGAAGATCAGCCCGACGTGCGGGTTCTCGAGGACGTTGACGAACCCGTCCACCCGGCGGTTCCCCGGTCGGTCGGGGAGCACGACGGTGCGGTCGTCCGGGATGTACACCGAGCCCGCCGGATCGCCCTTGGGGGAGACGTCGAGAGAGCCGTCCGCCCCGGACGTCGCGATCATCTGGAACGGGCTGCGGGCGATGAAGGCCCGGTCGGTGTCGTCGAGGCGGTCGCGCTGCTTCACGACGGCGCGGCGTACCGGTTCCCCGACGACCTCGCGGAGCTGCTCTGCCGTGGTGATCTCTGTCGGCTCGCTCACCACCCGAGCCTAGGTCGCCGGGCAAGGGCATTCCGCGCGGCGAGGGGCACGTCACGCAGGGCGCGAGGCCGCGTGGGCTGCCTGGTGCACCCGTCGTCGAGAGACGTTCTGGTCGCCCGACGACGAGGGGCACACCAGGCTGGTCAGTGTGCCGCTCGGGCTGCCCGGTGTGCTGTTGATCAGCGGAGGAGCAAGGGCGGCTTCAGGTCAGGGCCTTCTCCAGGTCCTTGGCCGCCGCGAGCAGGTCGTTCGCCCAGCGCGAGCCCGGCTTGCGCCCGATGCGGTCGACCGGACCGGACACCGACACCGCCGCGACCACCCCGCCGTCGGGGCCCCGGACCGGCGCGGACACGCTCGCCACCCCGGCCTCGCGCTCCGCGACGCTCTGCGCCCAGCCCCGACGCCGGACCTCGTCGAGCAGCTCGGCCCCGAACACCTCGGCGGGCGAGCGACCGTCGACCAGGAGCGCGTCGGTCTCCGACCACGCGGCGAGCACCTTCGCGCCCGACCCGGCCGTGAGCGGCATGCGCACCCCGACCGGCACCGTGTCCCGCAGGCCGGAGGCCGGCTCGGACGCCGCCACGCAGACCCGGGAGTCGCCCTCGCGCCGGTAGAGCTGGACACTCTCGCCGGTGAGGTCGCGCAGCGTGGGCAGTACCTCCTCGGCGGCGGTGAGCAGCGGATCGTGATGACCGTGCGCCAGCTCCGCGAGCGCAGGCCCGGGCCGCCAGCGTCCGTCGGCGTCGCGCTCGAGCAACCGGTGCACCTCCAGCCCGACGGCGAGCCGGTGCGCGGTGGCGCGGGGGAGCCCGGTGCGCTCGCACAGCTCGCCGAGGCCGCACGGGGCGACCGCCGCGGCCCGCAGCACCCCCACCGCCTTGTCGAGCACGCCGATTCCGCTACTCTGTCCCACGGAACGACACAGTAGTCCCACCCTGTGAGATGGACCAGGGCGGGACGTCAGTGAGAGTGGGACAGACGGTGGGACGCACACTCGCGGAGAAGGTCTGGGACCAGCACGTGGTCCGGGCCGGGGGAACGGGCGACGGAGCGGACGCCGCGCCGGATCTCCTCTACATCGACCTGCACCTCGTGCACGAGGTGACGAGCCCGCAGGCCTTCGACGGGCTGCGTCTGGCCGGTCGCCCGGTCCGCCGTCCCGATCTCACGGTCGCCACCGAGGACCACAACGTCCCGACGATCGACATCGACAAGCCCATCGCCGACGAGACCTCGGCGACGCAGGTGGCGACGCTGCGCCGCAACGTCGAGGAGTTCGGCGTCCGGCTCTACCCGATGGGCGATGACAACCAGGGGATCGTCCACATGATCGGCCCGGAGCTCGGGCTGACCCAGCCGGGCACCACGGTGGTCTGCGGCGACTCGCACACCTCCACCCACGGCGCGTTCGGCGCGCTCGCCTTCGGGATCGGCACCTCCGAGGTCGAGCACGTGCTCGCGACCCAGACGCTGCCGCTGCGCCCGTTCCGGACGATGGCCATCGAGATCGACGGCGCCCTGCGTCCTGGCGTGACCAGCAAGGACGTCATCCTGGCGGTCATCGCGCAGATCGGCACGGGCGGCGGCGCCGGCTACGTGCTCGAGTACCGCGGCGAGGCGGTGCGGGCGATGTCGATGGAGGCCCGCATGACCATGTGCAACATGTCGATCGAGGCGGGCGGGCGCGCCGGAATGGTCGCCCCGGACGAGACCACGTTCGACTACCTGCACGACCGCCCGCACGCTCCGCAGGGCGCCGAGTGGGAGACCGCGCTCGACGCCTGGCGACAGCTGCGCACCGACGACGACGCCGAGTTCGACACCGTCGTGCACATCGACGCCTCGACGCTCACCCCGTTCGTCACGTGGGGCACCAACCCCGGCCAGGGGGTCCCGCTCGGCGAGGAGGTGCCCGACCCGGAGCAGATCGCCGACGAGGACAAGGCCGCGTCCGCGCGCAAGGCGCTGGCCTACATGGACCTGACACCGGGCACGAAGCTGCGCGACGTCGCCGTCGACACCGTGTTCCTCGGCTCGTGCACCAACGCCCGCATCGAGGATCTGCGCGCGGCCGCCGACGTCCTGCGCGGCAACCACGTGGCCGACTCGGTGCGCATGCTCGTCGTCCCGGGGTCGATGAAGGTCAAGGCGCAGGCCGAGCAGGAGGGCCTGGACGCGGTGTTCACCGAGGCCGGTGCCGAGTGGCGCTCCGCCGGGTGCTCGATGTGCCTGGGCATGAACCCCGATCAGCTCGAGCCGGGCCAGCGCTGCGCCTCCACCTCGAACCGCAACTTCGAGGGCAGGCAGGGCAAGGGCGGGCGCACGCATCTGGTGTCGCCGCTCGTCGCGGCCGCCACCGCCGTCCGGGGCACGCTGTCCTCGCCCGAGGACCTCACGCCCACCACCCTGACCCTGGCCTGAGGGGGACCGAGCAATGGAGAAGTTCGCGACGCACACCGGCATCGGCACCCCGCTGCGGATGTCGAACGTCGACACCGACCAGATCATCCCGGCCGTCTACCTCAAGCGGGTCTCGCGCACCGGGTTCGAGGACGGCCTGTTCGCCTCGTGGCGGTCCGACCCGTCGTTCATCCTCAACGTCGAGCCCTACGACCGGGGCTCGGTCCTGGTGGCCGGCTCGGACTTCGGCACCGGCTCCTCCCGCGAGCACGCCGTGTGGGCCCTGATGGACTACGGGTTCCGCGTGGTGATCTCCTCGCGGTTCGGCGAGATCTTCAAGGGCAACTCGTCGAAGGCAGGCATGCTCGCGGCGACCGTGGAGCACTCCGACGTCGAGCTGCTGTGGAAGAAGATCGAGTCGCGGCCCGGCATGGAGCTCACCGTCGACCTCGGCGCGAAGACGATCACCGCCGAGGACCTCGTCGTGCGATTCGAGGTCGACGACTACACCCGCTGGCGGCTCATGGAGGGTCTCGACGACATCGGCCTCACGCTGCGCCACGAGGCCGACATCACCGCCTACGAGAAGACCCGGCCCTCCCACAAGCCGACCACCGTCTGATCACCAGGGGATCGCGCCGGCGTCGTCGAAGTAGCCGCCGGTCGGTCCCTCGTCGGGCAGCGTCGCGAGCCGGATCGCGATCGCGGCACCCTGCTCCGGGGTGCGATGCCCGCGGTGGCCGTTGAGGTCGGTCGCGACGAACCCCGGGCAGCCGAGGTTGATCAGGATGTTCGTGCCCTCGAGCTCCCGGACGTACTGGTAGGTCACGGCGTTCAGGTAGGTCTTGGACGGCGCGTAGGCGACACCCACCGGGCCGGCCTGGTCGGCCTGCTGGCGGGCGAGTGACCCGACGCTCGAGGACATGTTCACGATCCGCGGCGAGGCGGAGCGACGCAGCAGCGGCAGCATCGCGTTGGTGGTGCGGATGACGCCGAAGACGTTCGTCTCCAGGACCGTGCGGACGGTGTCGAGGTCGATCGTCGTCGGGTCCTGCGGCATCCCGCCGGTGATCCCGGCGTTGTTGACCAGCACGTCGAGACCGCCGCGCTGCTCGAGCAGCGCCGCGGCGGCGGTGACGCTCGCGTCGTCGGTGACGTCGAGCGGGACGCCGAACGCGTCGACGCCTGCCGCCCGGAGCTTCTCGACGGCGGCCTCCCGCCGCGCCTCGTCCCGGGCACCGACGCCGACACTCCAGCCGCGGGCTCCCAGCCCGGCGGCGATCTCGAATCCGATGCCCTTGTTCGCCCCGGTCACCAGGGCGGTGGTGCTGCTCATGGGATCGATCGTCATCCCGGCGGCGGCCCGGCGTCCAAGACCGACCGGGTGCCCAGCGATACCGCGAGGGTATGAATGGGGTGTGGAGACCCGTGAGCTGCGGTACTTCGTCGCCGTCGCCGAAGAGCTGCACTTCAGCCGGGCCGCGGAGCGTCTCGGGATCGCGCAGCCGCCGCTGTCCCGGGCGATCGGCCGGCTCGAGCGTCGGCTCGGGACCCGGCTGCTCGAGCGCACCACGCGCGGGGTCTCGCTGACCGAGGCCGGAGCGGTGCTGCTGGTGGAGGGGCGGGCCGCCCTCGCCGCGGTCGAGGCCGCCGAACGGCGCACCCGCCGCGCCGCACACGTCGAGCCCGGCCTGGTCCTCGTCGCGAAGGCCGGGGCGTCCCAGGAACTACTGACCAAGCTGCTCGCCGCGTACGCCGCGGAGCCCGGATCGGTCGCCGTCGACGTGGCGCTGTGCGGTCCGGGGGAGCAGGAGCCGATGCTGCGCGACGGGCGCGCCGACGTGGCGCTGCTGCACCGGCCGTTCGACTCCACCGCCGGCTTCGACACCGAGGAGCTGCTCACCGAGGGCCAGGTCGCGATGCTGCCCGCCGGGCACCCGCTCGGCGAGCGCGCCGAGCTGCGGATGGCCGAGGTCGCCGACCTCCCCGACCTGCCGCTGCCGGTCTGGCCCCGCGGCGACGGCACCTACCCCGGCGGTCCGGGCCCCCACGTCCGGGACGCGACGCAGCTGCGCGAGCTCGTCGCGCTGGGCCGCACCGCGGCGGTGCTGCCCGACTCCGCCCGCGCCACCTGGCGTGAGGACGTCGTCGGGGTGCCCGTCGTGGACGCGCCTGCCGTCACGACGGTTCTCGCGTGGCCGCCGCAGAGCCGGTCCCAGGCGCTCGCGGAGCTGGTCCGCGTGGCCACCCGGCTGTAGGACCCGCGACGATCTACAGCTCGACCGGCGCCAGCTCCGCGAAGCGGTCTCCCGGCCCGGGATTGCTCGGGGCGGCGTGCCCGCCGAGCTGGCGGACCACGCCCCACACCGCGTTGAGCGCGGTATCCACGGCACCCTCGGCCCAGCCCGGGGTGAACGAGATGTCGTCGCCCGCGAGGAAGATGCCGCGGTGCCCGGGCGCGAACCCCTCCTGCATGAAGTGGGTGAACATGCGGCGCTGGTAGCGGTAGTGCCCCGGCAGGTTGCCGCGGAACGCGCCCATGAAGTGCGGCTCGCGCTCCCAGGAGATCGTGATCGGCTCGCCGAGGATGTGGGAGGCGACGTCGAGGTCGGGGTAGATCTGGCGCAACGAGTGCAGCATGAGGCGCACCCGCTCGTCGGTGGGCAGCGCGAGCCACTTCAGGGCGTCGTCGTTCCAGGTGTACGAGAGGCACAGGACGGCGGGTCGGGTGACGGCGTCGGGATCGTCGAGACCGCCGCCACCGTCGAGCAGGTACGTCCCCCGCGTCATCCGGTCGGTGAGCGTGGTGGACAGGACGTGGTGGCCCGTCTCCGGGTCGCGGTCGCGCCAGAACGGGCGATCGACCAGCACGAACGTCTTCGAGCTCTGCATGTAGTGGGAGCGTTCGAGCGCCATCCAGACCTCGTGGCTGAACAGCGACTCGTCCGTGTCGATCCCGGCGGAGAGCAGCCACGACTGCACCGTCGAGATCACCGCGGCGTAGGGCCGCTCGGTGCCCCAGCGGTCGAGGACGCCGATCCGACCGTCGTCGAGGCGTCGCAGCGCGCGGACCGCGGGCCGCGGCGACCCGCCGTGCAGGGACTCCAGCGACGCCCCGGGCGTCCAGTGCGCGAGCGACGACGGGGCGCGGCGCCACAGCGCGAGCGGCACCGTCTGGGCCCCGCCCTGGATGCGGACGTGCTGGTCGTCGGCGTCGGTCGCGACCACGCGGAGGATCTCCAGCATGGAGTTCGGGAAGTCGGTGTCCCAGCCCCCGGTGCCGAACCCGACCTGGCCGAAGAGCTCGCGGTGTTCGAACCGGGCGAACGACGAGGACCGCGCCAGGAAGCCGGCGAAGCTCTCGTCGTCGAGCCGGGGGACGAGCCGGTTCCAGATCTGCTTGATCGCGCCGGGGGACCGGGCGCCGATCGCCGCGCGCAGCGCCGGGAGCTCGGCGCCGTCGGCGAGGGCGGCCGCCCAGGCCCGCGAGACCTCGCCGAAGACCGGCGGCAGGTCCTCGGCGCGTTCCGCGTAGTGCCGGCGGCCCGCGAGCTCGATGACCGTCGACGGCGTGTGCGGGGCCAGCGGGTTGGGGAACGGCGAGGTCCGGACGTCGAGGACGCGCAGGTAGTGCCCGAAGGCCCGGCCGGAGGCGGGGAAGCGCATGCCGCCGAGGTCCGCGACCGCGCCGGGCGCGCCGGGGAAGGCCTGGGAGCGCAGCCGGCCGCCGATCTCGCCCGCCTCGTAGACGACGGGGCGCAGCCCGAGCCGCATCAGCTCGTAGGCGGCCACGAGCCCGGCCATGCCCGCGCCGACCACCGCGACCTCGGTGCCCTTCGCGTCCTCCGGGACGGCGCCGAGGCCCGCGGGGTGGGCGAGGTAGGTGTCGTAGGCGAAGGGGAAGTCGGGGACCAGCATGCTCGGGCCCGGCTCGATCATGAATACGTCTCCGGGCGTCGGTCGGCGAGGTAGTCCCCGAGGCCCCGGGCGCGCTCGAGGTCGTCGGCGGTGACGTCCGCGACGAGCAGTTCCTCGTCCTCGGCCCCGGCCCGGGCGAGCTCGCGGCCGTCGGGGCCGGCGATCACCGAGGCGCCGCAGAACCCGGGGCCAATCTGGTTCGCGTAGGCGAGCGCAATCCGGTTCTCCATGGCGCGGGCGGGGACGAGAACCCGGGCGACGGCCTCGTCGTCGAGCGCCGTCGGGGCCAGCACCGCCTGCGCGCCCGCCAGGGCGAGGCCGCGGACGACCTCGGGGAACTCCACGTCGTAGCAGACGATCACCGCGCAGCGCAGGCCGCCGATCGCGACGATCAGCGGTGTCCCGTCGCCGGGGGTGAACGCCGCGCGCTCGTCGTCGCCCCAGAGATGGGTCTTGCGGTAGCGGCCGCCGACGGTCCCGTCGGCGCCGATCACCACCGCGGTGATGTGGCCCCCGTCCGGCTCGGACGCGACGACGGCGACGCGGTGCGCGGCGGCGATCTCCCGCAGGCGCGGGAGCAGGCCGAGGTCGGCCGGGCCGAACCCGCCTCCCGGACCGGCAGCGCCGTAGCCGGTGGCGAACAGCTCCGGGGTCACGACGACGTCGGCCCCCGCCGCGGCGGCCCGGGCGGCGGCCCCGTCGAGCCGCACCGCGCCGGGATCGGGACCCCGCGCCTGCCAGACCGCGATCCGCATGCCGCCGCTCCTCCGCGGGGCCCTCAGCCCCGGTTCGCCGCCAGCACCGCCAGCAGGTCGTAGATCACGTGGGCGGCGGCGATGCCGGTAATCTCGGCATGATCGTAGGCCGGGGACACCTCCACGACGTCGATGCCCACGACGTCGAGGCCCGGTTCATCTCCTACCGGGGCAAGGCCCCGCAAGGTGTGCAGCAGCTCGCGCGAGGTCAGCCCGCCCGCCTCCGGGGTGCCGGTCCCGGGCGCGGCCGCGGGGTCGAGGACGTCGATGTCCACCGAGACGTACACCGGGCCGCCCGCGAGCCGCCGGCGCATCCGCTCGACGGCGCGGGCGACGCCGTCGGTCTCGTAGTCGTCCGCGCGCACCACGGCGAAGCCGAGCCGGGTGTCGTCGTCGAGGTCCGCGGCGGAGTAGAGGGGGCCGCGGATGCCGACGTGCATGCTGCGCTCGCGGTCGATCAGCCCCTCCTCGCTCGCCCGGCGGAAGGGGGTGCCGTGCGTGAAGGGGGCGCCGAAGTAGGTGTCCCAGGTGTCGAGGTGGGCGTCGAAGTGCAGGACCGCGACCGGGCCGTGCAGCGCGTGCAGGGCGCGCAGCGCCGGGAGCGCGAGGGTGTGGTCACCGCCCAGGCCGACGACCGTCGCGCCGTCCTCGGCGAGGCCCCGGATCCCGGCGTCCGCGGCGTCGAGCGCCTCGGTGATGTCGAACGGGTTCAGCGCGAGGTCCCCGGCGTCGGCGACCTGCAGCGCGGCGAACGGGGAGACCCCGACGGCGGGGTGGTACGGCCGCAGCAACCGCGAGGACGCCCGGATGTGCGCAGGCCCGAACCGCGCGCCCGGGCGGTAGCTCACCCCGGAGTCGAAGGGCAGCCCCACGATCGCCACGTCCGCCCGGGAGACCTCGTCGAGCCGGGGCAGGCGCGCGAACGTCGGCGGACCGGCGAAGCGCGGCACCTGCTGCCCGTCGACGGGCCCGACGGTCACGGCGCCGGACGCCTGGGGCACGTCGACGGACTAGGGCACATTGACGATCTTCGCCTCGCTCGGCACTCCCTTGTCGTCGACGAGGAAGAGCATGTACGGCCCGGGCGGCACGATCGTCGGCTCCGGCGGCACCGACACCGACACCCCGTCCGGCGTCTTCTGCATCGGCAGAGCGACGTCGCGCATGTCGGTGGTGGTCACGTGGGTGGCCGTCGCGGTCCGGACCAGCCGGGCCTTCGCGATCCGGTTCCCGTCCGGGGTGGGGATGTCGGCGTTCTGGCCGCGGGGCATCGTCGGGGGCGCCGAGGTGATCGTCGGGCGCGGCGTCCCCTTCTCCAGGTACGGCGGCGTGAAGATCTCGAGGCGCTGCTCGAACGTCCCGGGGATGGTGTTCTTCTCGTCGTCGAACAGCGGGTCCGACCCGGCCACCAGCACGCGGCCGTCGGGCAGCAGGAGCCCCTCGGTGTGGTAATCCCGGCCGATGCGCGGGTCGGCCATCGGCGTGAGCTGGTTCGTGGTCGGGTCGAGGGTGTACGCGAGGTGGTTGTTCGTCGCGCCCTTGCCGCGGTAGTCCAGCGACCCGTTGGTGATCAAGGTGCTGTCGTCGGGCAGGTTGACCATGGTCGGGTAGCGAGTCGGCTGCGCGAGGTTCGGTCCCGGCGTGAAGTGCGGTGCCGGGTCCTTGAGGTCCAGGTAGTCGATCCGCCCGGTGGAGATCGGGCTCTCGCCGACCCCACCGCCGCCGACGATCGCGAGGCGCTGGTCCTGGACCGGTCCGATCCACGCCGACCCGGAGGTCTCCATGAGCTCGGGGTCACGCAGGCCGGGGATCGGGGTGAACGCCCCGGTGTCGATGTCCCAGAAGCCGGGGACGCGGCCCTTGTCCGACGGCCCGTACCCGGCCGTCGAGCCGGTGTAGACCATCTTGTGCGGGGTCGCGGTCTCGAAGATCGACGGGTAGGTCGGGAAGTACTGGTTGAGGTCCTTGCGGTCGATCCAGGTGTTCGTCCTCGGGTCGAACTCCTCGGTCTGGCCGTTGAGCACCTGCCCGACGCCGTCCAGCCCCGCCACGGTGAGCACGTTGCCGTCGGAGAGCGGCGTCAGCGTCGGGTACCAGCGCGGCTGGTTCATGTTCGGCAGCTCGGTCCACTGCTCGGTCTTCGGGTCGAACGTGTACGCCTTGTCGGTGCCCTGGTAGTCCTGCTTGTCCAGGGTCATCGGCTCGCCGAGGCCGTAGATGTTCTTCGCGTCGGCCGGGTTCAGGCCGGAGATGCCGTACTTCTCGCGGTTCCCGTTGACCGCCTGCGGGCCGGGCTGCTCGGCCTCGACGAAGACCTTCTCCTCGGCCGCGGTGACCGTGACCTTCCCCCGCGTGCCCGTCTTGGTGGCCGGGGGGAGCGACGTGTCGAAGTCGGAGCGGTACTTCTGGCCGCTCGGCGAGGTGAACTCGGTGCCCGCGGGGAGGAACCGCGGGGCTCCCGGGTTCTCGTTCTTGATCCGCATCGCGCCCGCCGCGTTGGTCACGGCGCCGTCGAGCTTCTCGTAGCGCTGCGTGCCGCCGGCGAAGAGCACCCGGCCGTCGGGGAGCACCGTCTGCCCGCCGCAGAACATGTCGTCGGGCACCGGGATCATCCTCGACTGCCCGGTCTTCGGGTCGTAGACGAGGCTCTTGAGCGCCTTGTTGGCGAACATGTCCTCCTTGTTGCCGGAACCGGCGATGAGGAGGACCTTGCCGTCGTTCATCGTGACGGCGTGGATCGAGTTGACCCGCTGGTCCGGCGGGATCTCGATGGTGTCCCAGTGGCCGTACTGGGCCTTGTACTCGGGACTGTTGATCAGGCGTTCGTGGCGCCACTCCTGCACGTAGGAGAAGGCCGGGGGGACGTTGACCCCCAGCAGCACAGCGGCGGCCACGACGACGAGCGCGATCTGTCGATACCGACGGGTCTTCGCGCGCAAGCCCACTCTCCACGGTCAGGGAACCGGGTCACGCCGTCGGCCCGGCGGGCGGGCTGCGGCCGACCCGGCGGACGGCCGTGCTGCACGCTAACCGAGTCGGTGTGGAGACTTGACGGGACCCCCGCGCTCGTGCAGATGGAGCATCGTGCTCAGACCGCGGGGTCGCGCACGTAGTCCGCGGCGACCAACCGCGGCGGTCCGCCCTCGACGGTGTGGAACGTCAGCGACCACACGCTGCCCTTGCGCGAGGGCGGTTCGGCGAGGCGACGGTTGCTCGCGACGTCGGGCCGGGGGCCGTCGGTCCCGTCGGCGGCGAGGTCGTGGACCAGCCTCGGGATGCCGTAGCCCTGGGCGCAGATCGCGGTGGTCTCCCCGGCGGCGAGGTGGAGCAGCTGGGCCCGGGCGCCGTCCGGGTCGTCGGCCACGGCCTCGTCGGCGAACGCCGGCGCGTCGGCGATCCCGACGCCGAGGCGGTGCGAGGAAGGCTCCAGGGTCTCCCGGCACCGGACCCGGGGGGCCGCGAAGAGGCGCCGGACCCCGTGCGCGGTGAGCAGGTCGGCGACCCGGCGGGCCTGGTCGCGCCCCTCGTCGTCGAGGGGGCGCTCGTCGTCGTCGGGCCACGACCCCCGCTTCCCGGCCTTCGCGTGCCGCACGAGCAGCAGCGAGGAGAGGGGACGGGGGCCCGCGGCGAACGTGTCGAGGACGTCGCGGTCGGAGCCGTAGGTCAGCAGGCCCGCGGCCTGGGCGGGGGCGAGCCAGCGCAGCTCGTCGGTCTCCCCGTTCGCGGTGAAGGTCCCGTCGCCCGCGCGGGCGTCCCAGTAGTCGACGACCTTGCGGTCCGCCCCGACCGGGTAGCGCACCGTCGCGAGGTGGCGGCCCAGGGTCGCGGCGAACCCGGTCTCCTCGGCGATCTCGCGCACCGCGGTCCTGGCCCGCGACTCGCCGGGGTCGACCTTGCCCTTCGGGAGGCTCCAGTCCTCGTGGTGCGGTCGGTGCACGACGGCGACCTCCACGCCCTCGGTGCCGCCGGGGCAGGCACGCCACAGCACCGCACCGGCGGCGTGGACGCTGCGGGGGACGTCCTCGTCGGCCTCGGTGGCGCTGACGGTCCCCGCCGCACCGTCCGGGAGCATCAGCCCGTCCGGAGGGGTCACGCCTTGGCCTCGCGCCGCGTCAGCAGCTGCATCTGGTGATCGCTGACCTGCATCCCGTCCGTGCCCTCCCCGGCCGCCACCGGCCACGGCGTCCACGACCCGTCCGGGTCGAGGCTCCAGCACCGCGTCGACGGCGCCGTCGCGGAGTCCAGGATCTCGTCGAGCTGGGCGACCAGCCGCGGGTCGGTGACCGGAACCAGCGCCTCGACGCGCCGGTCGAGGTTGCGGTGCATCATGTCGGCGCTGCCGATCCAGTGCTCGCCCGCCCCGACGAAGTGGAAGAGCCGCGAGTGCTCGAGGAAGCGCCCGAGGATCGAGCGCACCCGGATGTTCTCCGAGAGCCCCGGCACGCCCGCCCGCAGCGCACAGATGCCGCGCACCACGAGGTCGACCGGCACCCCGGCCTGCGAGGCGCGGTAGAGCGCGTCGATGACCTGCTCGTCGACGAGGCCGTTGACCTTGATCCGGATCCCGCACTTCTTCCCGCGCAGGGCCCGCTTGCGTTCGGTGTCGATGCGCTCGATCACCCCGGGCCGCACGCCGTAGGGCGCGACGAGCAGCTTGCGGTACTTGCGACGGCGTGCGTAGCCGGTGAGCACGTTGAACAGGTCGGTGAGGTCCGCGGCGATCGTCTCGTCGGCGGTGAAGACCCCGATGTCCTCGTAGAGCCGGGCCGTCTTCGGGTTGTAGTTGCCGGTGCCAAGGTGGCAGTAGCGGCGGATGGTGCCGCCCTCCTGGCGTACGACCAGGGCCGCCTTGGCGTGCGTCTTCAGGCCCACCAGGCCGTAGACGACGTGGACCCCCGCCCGCTCCAGTGCCCGCGCCCAGTTGATGTTGGCGCGCTCGTCGAACCGGGCCTTGATCTCGACGACGGCGACGACCTGCTTGCCCGCCTCGGCGGCGTCGATGAGCGCCTCGATGATCGGGGAGTCGCCGGAGGTGCGGTAGAGCGTCTGCTTGATCGCGAGGACCTTCGGGTCGATCGCGGCCTGCTCGAGGAAGCGATGCACGCTCGTGGAGAACGAGTCGTAAGGGTGGTGCACCATCACGTCGCCCTCGCGCAGCGTGGCGAAGACGCTCTTGGGGGTCTCGCCCTCGCTGAACGCCGGGTGCGTGGCGGGCACGAACACCGGATCCTTGAGCTCGGGCCGGTTGAGGCTCATGAGCTCCATCAGCGCCGACAGGTCGAGCAGCCCCGGCACCTGGACGACGTCGTGGGGGTCGACGTCGAGCTCGCGCAACAGCAGTTCGAGCATGTGCTCGCTCATCGAGTCGGTGATCTCGAGCCGCACCGGGGGACCGAACCGCCGGCGCGCGAGCTCCCGCTCCAGGGCCTGCAGCAGGTCCTCGTCGCGGTCCTCCTCGACGTCGAGGTCGGCGTTGCGGGTCACCCGGAAGACGTGGTGCTCGGCGACCTGCATGCCCTCGAAAAGCCGGTCCAGGTGCTCGGCGATGAGGTCCTCGATCGGGAGGAACCAGCAGCGCTTGTCGAGGTTGCCGGAGTCGTCCTCGTCCCCGTCGGCCCCGGGCTCCGGGCCGACCCGCACCAGGCGCGGCACGTTGTTCGGCACCTTCACGCGGGCGAAGTGCTCGGTGCCGGTCTGGGGGTCGCGGACCGCGACGGCGAGGTTCAGCGACTGGTTCGAGATGTAGGGGAAGGGATGCGCCGGGTCGACGGCCAACGGCGTGAGGACCGGGAAGACCTGCGCGTCGAACCACTCCGAGAGCCGCTCGCGGGACTCCGGGGTGACCCGGTCCCAGCCGATCACGCGGATCCCGGCCTCCTCGAGCGCCGGATCGACGTCGGCGAGCCAGATGCGGGCGTGCTTCTCGGCGAGCTCCTGGTTGCGGGCCGCGATGCGCACCAGCTGCTCGCGGGGGGTGAGTCCGTCGGCGCTGCGCACCGAGAGCCCGGTCTCCTCGCGGCGCTTCAGGCCGGCCACGCGCACCATGTAGAACTCGTCGAGGTTCGAGGCGAAGATCGCGAGGAACTTGACGCGCTCGAGCAGCGGCTGGCTGGGGTCCTCGGCGAGCGCCAGGACCCGGGCGTTGAACTCGAGCCAGGACAGCTCGCGGTTGTCGTACCGGTCCTCGGGCAGGTCCTCGGTGCCGTCCGGCGCCGGCGTCGCGGCGGCGGGGGCCAGGGGGAGGCGACCCCGCCCGTCGACGCTGCCGTTGCGCGTCGGGGGCGCAGGCGGCTGCGGTCCCGGCTCGATGACCGTGCCGTCCGCGTCCTCTCCCGCCGTCACGTCGACGGCGTCCGGCAGGGCGATGTCCACACCGCCGAGGTCCGAGGATTCGCTCACACGGAGCATTGTCCCCAGCGACGCCCGTGCGGGCGAGGGTGACGGGGCCCGGGTCACCGGTCGCGGGACACACCGGTGGTGAACGGGTGCTCAGCGGCACCCGGCGAGCGGAACGGCCGGGACCGGCACGTCGGGCCACGCCCGGGTCGCGGGCCCGACCCCGAGGGCCCGGACCTGGTCGAGGTCGGCCGGGACGTCGACGTCGTGGCGCAGTCCCGGCCAGGCGCCGGTGAGGGGCACGGCTCCGGCGCTCTCGTGGGCCCGCGCGGAGTACGGGCCGAAGTGCGGGCCGCCGAGCCCGGGCCGGGCGAGCACGAGCAGCGTCGTCCCCTCCCCGGTGTGGTCCGCGACGAACGCCGCGGGCGCACCGCCGGTGATCACCTCTGCCGCGTGGGCGAGGGCCTCGTCGAGCTCGCCCGGGCGCAGCGCGGGGACGTCGCCGAGCAGCGCCGCGACCAGGGCCGGTTCGTCGGCGACTCCGCGCAGGTGCTCGGCCCCCGCGACCACGGCGGCGTTGAGCCCGGTTCCCGGGTCGTCGACGACGACGGCGCGCGGCGGGTCCCCGCCCTCCCCGCGGCACTCCCGCTCACCCGCGGGGCCGACGAGGGCCGCGGCCCGCGGGTCGGCGGTGACCACCGCGACGCGGCGCACCGAGGAGGCGAGCACGGCGGCCAGGGTGTCGGAGGCGAGCGCCAGCGCGAGCCCGGCCCGTGTCGCCGCCCTCCCGCCCCCGGTCGGGGCGACGTCGACCGTGGCGCCGACGAGCCGTGACTTCGCGCGCCGGAGCTCCTTGATCGGGACCACGAGGTCCACCGGGGCGGCCATGGGGTCCATCCTGCGCCCGAGCGGGCCCGGAGGGGAGGGGAGCGTCACCCACCGGCGCCGCCGCTCGGAGTCTGGACGGACGATCACGGCCCACGGGAGACTGCGCACAGTCCGCCGGGGACGACCGGTGCGGACCGGCGGGGACGAGGAGGCGACCTGGTGGCGATCGTGCGCAGGCCCGGCGGTGACCCGGTCGCCGCATTGCCGGACGAGGTGCGTCGCAGGCGCCGCGAGCCGGGCGGGCCGTGGGTCGCGCTGAGCGCGGCGGTCTTCTACCCGCTGACCCTGCTGCTGGCCCGGCGCCGGATGATCGGGCTGGAGAACGTGCCGGCGCAGGGCCCGGCGATGCTGGTGGCCAACCACGTCTCCTACCTCGACCCGATCTACACGGCCGTGTTCGTCCACCGGGCCCGGCGGGTCCCGCGGTTCCTCGCGAAGGACTCGCTGTGGAAGGTGCCGATCTTCGGGCGGGTCCTGGCGGGCAGCCGCCAGATCCCGGTGTCGCGCGGCTCGCGGGACGCCGGGTCCAGCATCGGCGCGGCCCAGCAGGCGTTCGACGACGACGGCGTCGTGGTCATCTACCCCGAGGGCACCATCACCCGGGACCCCGACGGGTGGCCGATGAACGGCCACTCCGGCGCCGCGCGGCTGGCGCTGCTGAACGACGTGCCGGTGATCCCGACGGTGCACTGGGGGACGCTGGGCGTCTACGACCACTACCGGAAGCGGTTCCGGCCCTCGCCGTTCGGCGCGACCATCACGGTCCGGGCGACGACACCCCTGGACTTGTCCGACCTGCGGGCGCGCGTCGGGGAGAAGGGGCCGGGTGCGGCGCTCCTGCGGGAGACGACGGAACGGATGATGTCGGCCGTGCGTGCGCTGCTCGAAGAGGTCCGGGGCGAGTCGGCCCCGGGCGGGACGAACCCGGGCGAGCCGGGAGCGGGGACGGGCCGGTGAGTCCCGAGTCCGACGGTCGTTACGCCGTGCTGGGCGCGGGCTCGTGGGGCACCACGTTCGCGAAGGTGCTCGCCGACGCGGGCACCGACGTGTGCCTGTGGGCGCGCCGCCAGGAGGTCGCCGACGCGATCGAGGCCGAGCACGTCAACGCGGAGTACCTGCCCGGCGTCATCCTCCCCCCGGGGCTGCGGGCCACCCACGACGCCGACGCCGCCCTCGACGGGGTCACGACCGTCGTCCTCGCGATCCCGGCGCAGAAGTTGCGCGCCCACCTCGAGGACTGGCGCGAGATGCTCCCGCGCGACGCGACGGTCGTCAGCCTCGCGAAGGGCGTCGAGATGGGGACGCTCAAGCGGATGAGCGAGGTCGTCGCCGACGCCGGGGCGGTGGAGCCGGGTCGCATCGCCGTGGTCAGCGGGCCGAACCTCGCCGGGGAGATCGCCGCGGAGCAGCCCACGGCCACCGTCGTGGCGTGCTCCGACCACGACCGGGCCGTCGCGGTGCAGCACGCCTGCTCGACCGGGTACTTCAAGCCGTACACCAACGTCGACGTGATCGGCTGCGAGCTGGGCGGGGCGTGCAAGAACGTCATCGCGCTGGCGTGCGGGATGGCCGCCGGGATGGGCTACGGCGACAACACCACCGCCTCGCTCATCACCCGGGGGCTCGCCGAGATCTCCCGGCTCACCGTGGCGCTCGGCGGCCAGGCCTTCACGCTCGCCGGGCTGGCCGGGATGGGCGACCTCGTCGCCACGTGCTCCTCGCCGCTGTCCCGCAACCGCCGGTTCGGCGCCTCGCTGGGCACGGGTCTCTCGGTGGCGGAGGCCGAGAAGGCCAACCACGGCCAGATCGCCGAGGGCGTCAAGTCGTGTGACGCGATCGGCGAGCTGGCCCGCCGTCACGATGTGGATACGCCGATCGTGGACGCGGTGCGCCGTGTGTGTGCGGGAAAGGTGTCCGCACGTGACGTCGGTGACGAGCTGATCAACCGTGAACGGAAGCCGGAGTGAGGCGCCTCGCGCCGCCGGGTGCGAATCGTGAGCTGCGTGTTTCGTCGCGAGACGGGCGAGGAACTCACGGTCTCGTGGACGTGCTGCAGCGGACGGAGCCGCCCCGCGCGAGCGGAACCGGAGCCCACGGGCCCGGTGTCGCCCTGACCCGCGCGGCACCCGCGACCCGCGCCGACGCCTCTGCGATGCGTCGCAGTTTCCGCATCTGGCTCGCGGACCTGACCGACGAGGACACCGTCGACGACCTGGCGCTCGCGGTCTACGAGGCCCTCGCGAACGTCGTCGACCACGCCTACGCCGCGGCGGGCTTCCCGGGTGAGATGCGGCTCCAGGCCGCGGCCTCTCCGCCGCGCGACGGCAGGCGCGACCTCGTCGTCACCGTGTCCGACGACGGCACGTGGCGCCGCGCCCAGGATCCCGGCTGGCGCGGGCGCGGCCTGCCGCTCATGCACAGCCTCAGCTGCGCGTCGGTGTCCTCCGGTGCGACCGGCACGACGGTGCGGTTGTGCAGCCGGGTCGCGCCCGCCGCCTGACAGCGTCAGAAAAGTCCCGTTCCTGACGCTGGACGTCCGCAGATCGTCGTTCACGGCGTCGCCCCGGCGTGGGCGGCCCACGCGCGGACGTGCTCCGGGACGTCGGTGCCCTCCGGGAGGGCCGGGCAGGTCTCGGGCTCGCCGAGGACCGTCGCCACCGGCACCACCCCCGCCCACCGGCGGTCGCCCGCCGCGACCTCGTCGGGATCCCCCGGGGGACCCTGACGAATCTTGACGCTGGCCTCAGCGAGGTCCAGCCCGAGCACCGCGGTCGCGGCGGTCTCCCGGCGGTCGGGGCGTCGGGCGTGGTCCCACTGCCCGGGCGTGAGGTGCTCGACGACCGCCCGGAGCGCGGCGAGGTGCTCCTCGGGGTCGCTCACGCGCCGGGCGCGGCCGCGGACCACGGCGCTGCGGTAGTTCGCGGAGTGGGAGAAGACGCTGCGGGCCAGGACGAGCCCGTCGAGCAGGGTCACCGTCAGGCAGACCTCCCGCTCGGTGGCGAGGCTCGCCGCGCCGCTGGAGCCGTGCACGTAGACGACCTCACCGATCCGGGCGTGCATCGTCGGCAGCACCAGCGGCGCGCCGTCGTCGTCGACGAGCCCGAGGTGGCAGAGCAGCGCCTCGTCGAGGACGGCGTGCAGGGCGGCGCGGTCGTCGGCCTGGCGCTCCCGCTTGCGGCGGAGCTGGGTGCGAGAAGTCGTGGAGAGGCTCACGGGGACGATCATCGTGCGCGTAGTGGCATCCTGCGAGGGCCATTCGCAAGGCGATCGAGGAGGCCACTCGTGGAGAGTCCGGTGTCGTCGGTGGTGGTGGGCCTGGACCGCGACGCTCCGGTCCCGCTGGCCGTGCAGCTCGCCGACGCCCTGCGCCGCGCCGCGCTGGACGGGCGGCTCCGGCCGGGGGACCGGGTCCCGGCGACGCGGGTGCTCGCCCGGGAGCTGGGCCTGAGCCGCACCGTCACCGCGGCTGCGTACGACCAGCTGGTCGCCGAGGGCTGGCTGGGTGCACGGCACGGGTCGGGGACCTTCGTGACGGCGGCCCCGCCCACCGCCGCGGTCAGCGGTGGCACCTCGCTGACACCTGACGTCGGAGTCGGGAACAGCACGCCGAGGGGGCCACGCACCCAGGGGGTCGACCTCCGGCCGGGCGCGCCCTGCCTCGAGGTGCTCGACACCGCGGCCTGGCGGCGGGCCTGGCGTCGCGCGGGCGACCTCGGGCCGGCCGGACGGCCCGAGCACGCGGGCACCGAGGCGTACCGGGCCGCCGTCGCCGAGCACCTGCTGCGCCACCGCGGCATCCCGGCCGCCGCCGACGAGCTGCTCGCCACGTCGGGGACGACGAGCGGGCTCGCCGAGATCCTCGCCGTGCTGCGCCGGGTCCGCCGGCGGCCGCTGCGGGTGGGCATCGAGGACCCCGGCTACCGCCGTGCGGCCGGTGTCGCGCGGGCCGACGGCGCGGAGGTGGTGGGACTCGCCGTCGACACCGACGGCCTGGTCGTCGACGCGCTCCCGCCCGGGCTCGACGTCGTGTACGCCAGCCCCGCGCACCAGTACCCGCTCGGCGGACGGCTCCCGGTGGCGCGACGCGGCGCGCTCGCCGACCGGGCGCGCGCCGAGGGCTTCGTCGTCGTCGAGGACGACTACGACGGCGAGCTGCGCTACGACGTCGCGCCGCTGCCGGTGCTCGCCGCGCTCGCGCCCGACGTCGTCGTGCACCTCGGTACGGCGAGCAAGATCGCGACGCCGACGCTCGGCGTGGGGTGGATGGTGGCGCCGCCCGCGCTGCGGGACGAGGTCCTGGCCACACGACGGGCGACCGGGACGAGGCCGGCGCCCGCGGGGCAGGCGGTGCTGGCGGAATGGGCCCGCGACGGCGCGCTGGGGCGCCACCTCGCCCGGTTGCGGCGCGAGCTCGGGGCGCGTCGCGCGCTCGTCGTCGACGCGGTGACGGCCGCGGGTCACGGGGTCGTGGGGGACCGGGCGGGCGCGCACCTCGTCGTGCCGCTGGGCTCGGCGGCCGACGAGGAGGCGGTCGTGGCTCGCGCGGCATCGGCGGGCCTGCTCGTCGACGGGCTCGCCGCGCACCACCTGGCGGGCGGGGTTCCCCGGGCCCACGGCGTCCTCGTGGGCTGGGCCGCCCCGACCCGCGCCGAGCTCGCCGACGCCCTGCTCCGGTGGGGCGAGGTGCTCGCCGGGGTCCCCGGCACGGCGCGCGGGGTCGGTGTGGTGCCCGCGTAGGCTCCGCGCGCATGGGAGCACCCGCGCCGCGCCCGACGCTGCTGGTCCTCTTCGGCGGCCGGTCGGGGGAGCACGCCGTGTCCTGCGTCTCGGCCGGGGCCATCCTCGACAACCTCGACCGGGACCGCTTCGACGTCATCGCCGTCGGCATCACCCGCGACGGGGAGTGGCTCGCCGTCGGTGACGACACCTCCCGCTGGCGGCTGCACGGCCGGGACATGCCCGAGGTCACCGCCGACGCAGGCGAGCCGGTGGCGCTGCTGCCCGACCCCACCCGCCGCGAGCTGATCAGCCTCGCCGACGGGCGCCGCGGCTCGGTGCTCGCGCGGATCGACGCGGTGTTCCCCGCGCTGCACGGGCCCGCGGGCGAGGACGGCGAGGTGCAGGGCCTGCTCGAGACCGCGGGCGTGCCCTACGTCGGCGCCGGGGTCTGCGCCAGCGCCGCCTCCATGGACAAGGTGGTCACCAAGGCGCTGCTGCGCGACGCCGGGCTGGGGGTCGGCGAGGCCGTCGCCCTCGACCGGTCCGCGACCGACCTCACCCAGGCCGAGCGCGACCGGCTGGGCCTGCCGGTGTTCGTCAAGCCCTCCCGCGCGGGCTCCTCGGTCGGCATCCGCCGGGTCACCGCCTGGGAGGACGTCCCGGACGCCGTCGCCTTCGCCCGGGGCAGCGACCCGAAGGTCCTCGTCGAGGCCGCCGTCGTCGGACGCGAGATCGAGTGCGGTGTGCTGCAGTTCCCCGACGGCCGGGTCGAGGCCAGCGTCGCCGCCGAGATCCGGCTGCCCGGCGCCGACGACTGGTACGACTTCGAGACCAAGTACCTCGACGACACCAGCGAGCTCGACGTGCCCGCGAAGCTCGACGACGCGGTCGCCGAGACCCTCCGCGAGCAGGCCGTACAGGTGTTCCGCACCCTGGACTGCGCGGGCCTGGCCCGGGTCGACTTCTTCGTCGCCGACGACGGCCGGGTGCTGGTCAACGAGCTCAACACCATGCCCGGCTTCACCGCCACGTCGCTCTACCCGCGGGTGTGGGCGACGACCGGCGTCGACTACCCGACGCTGCTCACCACGCTCGTCGAGACCGCGCTCGCCCACGGCACCGGCGTACGGTGATCCTCGCGTGCCGGGTGGTCAGCGGGTGGGAATCGGGGCGGCCGGCGTCGTGTCCCGGCTCACCAGGGTGATCTTCACGCCGCGCGAGACGTCCTGGATGGCCCCGCTGCCGACGCCGTCGGGCAGCGTGAGCCCGACGAAGATCGCGCGGTCGGCCGTGACCCAGGTCGTCGCGCCCGCGCCGGGGACGCCCAGCCAGGCGACGCCGTCCACGTCGAGCAGCGGGCTCGTCGGGCCCAGCTCGGCCGGGGCGGGCAGGCCGCAGCGCAGCACCACGGGCTGGTCCTCGGGCCGCCCGGTGGCCTCCTTCTCCCCGCCCCAGGCCATGGTGCCCGCGGGTGCGGGCGCGGCGAGCGACCGGCGCGGCAGCAGCCCGTCGCCGGTGTTGATGTCCAGGGGGAGACCCGAGAACAGCCGCGAGCAGTCCGCGGACGCGGCGGCGGGCACCGGCACGGCCGCGACCGCGAGCGGGCCGGTCGAGGGATCGGGGTCGCTCTGTCGCCCGAGGAGCTGCGAGGCGACGAGGACGCCGACGACGAGGAGGACCGGCAGGGCCAGCGCCACCCCGAGGAGGACCTTCGGGAGGCGGCGGTCGAGCTCCGGCGCGCGTGTCCTGGTCACCGCGGGTGCGGGATCAGGCGGTCGCGGCGGCGGAGACCACCGGGCAGGTCAGGGTGCGGGTGATGCCCGGGACCTTCTGCACGGACACGATGACCTGGTCGCCCAGCGTGTCGACGTCGGGCGCCTGCACGTGCACGATCACGTCGTAGGGCCCGGTGACGTCCTCGGCCCGGGTCACGCCCTCGATCCCGGCCACGTCCGACGCGACCGCGGCAGCGCGGCCCACCTCGGTCTGGATCAGGATGTAGGCCTGGACCACGGACGGGCCTCCTCGGGGGACGGGCACGCTCGCCCGCTCGTCGGGGAGAGGACGGCGTACACGGGACGTGACACGACGTGTCGGAAGGTACCGCAGGGGGCAGACGGGTGAGCCGGACGGCGAGCGGTGACACCACCAAGCGGCACGGATCGGGTCGCGAACCCGCTGGTGGCGGGCCCGTGGCGGACCTCGGCGAGTTCGGTGTGATCGACCGCATCACCGCCGATCGGCCCCAGCCCGAGGGGACCCTGCTCGGTCCGGGGGACGACGCCGCGGTGGTGGCGGCGCCGGACGGCCGGGTCGTCGCGACCGTCGACACCCTGGTGCAGGGCGTGCACTTCCGCCTCGACTGGTCCGG
>NZ_DASXJS010000201.1:0-16099 GCF_036497245.1 Actinomycetospora sp.
AGCTGGTCGTCGACCTCCTCGCGGCCCCGTTCTTCTACCGGCGCCTCATCGCCCATCACCCCATCCCGGCGGAGATGCCCGGGGCCGTCGTCGATCACGTCCTCGCGTCGCTGCGGATCGGGCCCAGCTCGTAGATCCGGACTTCGTGAGCGCGCCGCCCGAGAATCTTGCGCGTGTCGCGCACGAGATCGTGATCATGCGCGTGGCCGGCGTCAGCTCAGGCTCGCGACCAACCGCGCGGCGTCGTCGGCGCCCTCACCTGCCCCGGCCTCGGTGAACCAGCCGTCGGCGGCCTCGGCGAGGACGCGGGCGGCGTCGCGGTCGCCCCGGGCCAGGACCGCCTCGGCGAGCCACACCCGGATCTGGGCGAGCAGGCGCGGGTCGGCAGCCTCCTCGGCCTCGGTCGCGGCCCGCCGCAGGGTCGCCTCGGCGTCGGTTGCGCCGGCGTCGTGCTGCGCCCGCCCGAGGTGGGCGAGGTGCTGCGCCGCCGCGCCGGGGAAGCCGAGGTGGCGCGCCGAGGTCGCGGCGTGCCCGTGGTGGCGGGCCGCGTCCGCGTGCCTGCCCTCGGCCGCGGCGATGCGCCCGAGGGCGGCCTCGGCGTGCAGCAGCCCCCAGCTGTCACCCACCGGCCCGACGAGACGGATCGCGGCGTCACAGGACGTCCGCGCGGCCGTGGTGTCGCCGAGGGTGACGTGGACGAACGCGGCGAGCAGGGCCGACGCGCCTTCCTCCCAGTCCAGGCCCCGGGCCGCGTACTCGTCGCGACAGCGCTCCAGCGCCACCAACGACTCCGCGAGCCGCCCCTCCTGGAGCAGCAGGAAGCCGCTGAACCACCGCGTGCCGTCCGGGTCGCCGGACCCGTCGACGGCATCGAACGCGTCCCGGGCGGCCCGGAGGTCGCCCGACATCGCCTCGAGCCAGCTCTCCAGCAGCAGGGCCCGACGGTGCAGGTCGGCGGGGGAGTCGGGGGCGGCCCGGCGGGCGAGGCGCAGTCGGGCCGCCGCGTCGTGGTCGTCGAGCAGGACCCACGCCCATCCGAGGTCGGCGGCGATCCGCAGGCCCGTCGTCGGATCGTGGTCGGCGCAGTGGGCGAGCGCGGTGTCGACGGCGGCGCGCTCGGCGGCGACGGCGGCCACGCGTGCCGCCTGTCGCGGTCCGCGCACGTCCGCGGCGACGTCGCGGGCGAAGCCGGCGACCCAGTCGACGAGCGCGTCGAGGGCCGCCCCGGTCGCGCCCGCGGCGGCGGAGCGTTCCGCGGCCAGGGCCCGGACGCTGTGGAGCAGCCGGAACCGGGTGCTCCCGGTCCGGTCCGTCCCGACGGTGACGAGTGATCGGTCGACCAACCGCGTCACGACGTCGAGGCCGGCGCCTGCCGGGAGACCGAGCCCGACCAGCACGTGCTCGACGGCGGCGGGCGCGGCACCGTCGGGGAACGGCGCCAGTGCCCACAGCCCGCGCTGGTCGTCGGGGAAGAGCAGGTCGTAGCTCCATCCCAGGGCCCCCTCGAGCGTGCGACGGCGCTCCGGGCCTCCGGAGACGGGGTCGCGGAGCAGCGCGAACCGGTCGTCGAGGCGCTCGACGATCTCGGCGACGGTCAGCACCCGCGTGCGGGCGGCGGCGAGCTCGATGGCCAGCGGGAGCCCGTCGAGGGCGCGGCACAGCCGGGCGACCTCACCCGGGCCCGCCGGGCGACGGTCGGTCGCGGCCCGCGCGGTGAACAGCGCGGCGGCGTCCTGATCGGGGAGGGGCTCCAGGGCGTGGACCCGCTCGCCGTCGAGACCGAGCGGGCGCTGGCTCGTCGCGAGGATCCGGACCCGGGCGGCCGCGGTCAGGATTCCCTCCGCCACGGCGGCCACGGCCTCGGCCAGGTGCTCGCAGTTGTCGAGGACCAGCAACAGGTCGGCCCCGCGCAGGCTCCCCGGCAGATCCGCGGCGGCCGCTCCCGGGACGACGTCGACGACGGCGGCGCCGATCCCGCCGGGGGTCGCCACGCCCTCGAGCCGCACGAGCCAGGCCGCGGGCGCGGTTCTCGCCGCCTCGACGGCGAGGCGGGTCTTCCCGACGCCCGCGGGACCGACGAGCGTCACCAGCCGGTGGTCCCCGAGCACGGCGACGAGAGCCGCCAGCTCCGCGTCCCGCCCGACGAGCGGGGCGAGGGCCGCGGGGAGGTTGCCGCGCCGGCGGGGGACCGGGGCGAGGTCGGCGTCCTGGATGAGGATGCGGCGTCCGAGGTCGGCGAGCTCGGGACCGGGGTCGACGCCGAGCTCGTCGGCCAGCAACCGGGTCGCCTGCCGGAAGGTGGCGAGGGCGTCGGCCTGCCGTCCCGACCGGTAGAGCGCCGTGACGAGCAGCGTCCACGAGCGCTCGCGCAGCGGGCCGTCGGCGACCAGCGTCCCCAGCTCGCCCACGACCTCGGCGGCCTCGCCCATCGCCAGCCGCGACGCCACGCCGTTCTCGGCCAGCTGCCACCGGGCCTCGTCGAGCCGGGCGCGCCACGGCAGTGCCCAGTCCGCGTGGCCCGCGTCGGGGAGGAGCTCGGGCCCGAACAGCGCCGATCCCGCCGCGCCCATCGCGGCGGCCGCGGTGTGATCGCCCGCCGCGAGCCGCTCCGCGCCTGCGTCGGCGAGCCGGAGCGCCTCCAGGGCGTCGACGGCGGCCGGCTCGACGGCGAGCGTGTACCCGGTGCCGTCCCCGCGCAGGATCGCGGGGTCGCCGAGGGCCCGGCGCAGCTGCGAGACCTTGGCCTGCAGCGCGTTGAGCCGCGCGCCCGACCCGTCGGGCCACAGATCGGCGAGCAAGCGCTCCGCGCGGACCGGGCGCCCGGCGTCGAGGGCCAGGCGGACCAGGAGCGCGCTGGTGAGCCCCCGGGGCACGCGGGCCTCGACGTCGTCGCGCCGGACCGCGACGGGGCCGAGCACCGCGACGGTGAGCACCCGCCGAGCGTAGGCCCGTCGCGGGTGCCCACGGGAGCGTCAACCGGCCGTCAGCGACGCGTCAGCGGGTCAGCGCACAGTGCCGCCATGACCACGACGAAGGCGACCGACGCACTGGTCCGCGGCCTCGTCGCGGGCGACCGGGCCGCGATCGACGCCCTGGTGGCGGCGGCCGGGACCAGCCGGGACGCGACGGTGCTCGTCGCCGCCGCGCTCGTCGTCGACGACGGGACTGCCCTGCTGGCCCGGGCCGCCACCGCCGCGCCGGACCTGCGGACCCGCCAGCTCGTGGCCATCGCCGCCGCGTTCCTCGACGGCGACGCCGACCGCGTCCACCTGCTCGCCCGGGACCACCTGGCCGAGCACCCCGACAGCCTGCTGGCCGCGCACCTCGCGGCCGGTACCGAGACCAGGAGATTCCCATGAGCCCCAGGACCACCGCCGTGGCGATGATCGTCGCCGCCGTCCTCGTCAACATCGCCTTCGCCGTTCTCGGCGCGGTCTTCGACTACCCCGACGTGCTCGGCCACCCGCCCGCGGAGGTCCTGGCCACCTTCGGGGCCGCGGAGGTGACCGTCGCCGGCTGGTTCGCGGTGCTCGCCCTGGGCGCCGCGCTCCAGGCCCCGATCGCGATCGGGGTCGGGCGCCTCTCGACGGCGAGCGCGATGCGCTGGGCGGTCCCCGTCGGGATCGCCGCGGCCGTCGTCCAGGTGGTCGGACTGCTCCGCTGGCCGCTGCTCGTCCCGGGCTGGGCCGCGGCCGCCGCGGGCGGTGACCCCTCGGCGGTCGCCTCCTTCGCCACCGCGAACCGGGTGCTCGGCACGATCGTCGGAGAGACCGGCGGGTACGTGCTGACCGCCGCGTGGACGGCCCTGGTGCTCGTCGCGCTCGGGACCGGGTTCGCGGGACGCGCCTTCGCGGTGCTCGGCGCCGTCTCCGCCACGCTCATCCTGGTCGGGGTGCTCTCGCCCCTCGACCTCGCCCTCGTCGACCTCGCGAACTTCGCCGGGTACGTGCTCTGGAGCCTCTGGCTGGTCGTGTTCGCCGTCGTGCTGCTGGTACGCGGTCGTCGTCAGACGTCGAGCTCGGCCCGGGTGCGCGCGACGTCCACGTCGTGAAGGAGCGAGTCCAGGTCGTAGGCGCCGAAGTGGCGGCGGCCGTTGACGAAGAACGTCGGGGTGCCTGCGACGTCGCTGCGGTCGGCGGAGTCCAGGTCCTCGACCACCCGCTCGACGGCGTCCGACGCGTGGATGTCGCGGCGGAAGACCTCGACGTCGAGCCCGAGCGCGGCCGCGTGATGCTCGAGGTCGGTGGGGCGCAGGTGGTCCTGGTCGTCGAGCAGCCGGTCGTGCATCGGCCAGAACGCGCCCTGGCGGGCGGCGGCCTCGGCGGCCTGCGCGGCGATCGTCGCGCGCGGGTGCACGTCGGAGAGCGGCAGGTGGCGCCAGACGTAGCGGACGTCGCCGCGCTCGGCGAGCAGCTCGCGGACCGTCGGCTCGGCCTGACCGCAGAAGGGGCACTCGAAGTCGCCGTACTCGACGACGGTCACGGGGGCCTCGACCGGGCCGCGCAGGTGGTCGCGCTCCGGGTCCACGGGATCGACGAGGTCGACGAGCACCGGCGCGGACCCGAGCAGCGCCCGCTCCCGGCGGCCCGCGGGCAGGAGCGACAGGACACGGAACACCAGCCACGTGAGGGCGGGGGCGACGATCGCGGACGCGAGGATCCCGAGCGTGGCCTCCTCCAGGTCGGCCCCGGTGAAGGCGAGCGAGGCGATGAGCAGCGCGACGGTGAACCCGACCCCGGCGATGGTGCCCGCGCCCGTGACCCCGGCCCACCCGACCGGCGGGCGCAGCCGTCCCCGGCTCGCGCCGGTGAGCAGCAGCGATGTCCCGACGATCCCCAGCGGCTTGCCCAGGCCGTACCCGATCACGACGGCGAGGGTGATCGGCGAGGTCAGGGCGCGGACGAGGACGTCGCCGCCCAGCGGGACGCCGGTGTTGGCCAGCGCGAACAGTGGGACGACACCGAACGTCACCCACGGCAGCACCGACATCTGGAGCCGCTCGTTCGGCGAGACCGCGGCGCCGAGGCCGAGCCGCGCGGACCGGGCGAGCTCGGCGGTGGGCTGCTCGCGGAAGGCCCGTACCAGGTCGGTGGCGCGCTCGAGGTCGTCGCGGGCCGCGGGATAGGCGAGGGTCAGCAGGCCCAGGACCAGGCCGGCGACGACGGGGTCGAGCCCGCTCGCGAGCAGCGCGCCCCAGGCGCCGAGGCCGAGGGCCACGTAGAGCGGGACCGAGCGCACGCCCGCGCGGCGGGCGAGCAGGGTCGCGACGACGAAGGCCACGGCGACGAACAGCGCCGGGAGCACGACGTGCTCGGTGTAGACGATGGCGATCACGGCCAGGGCGGCCAGGTCGTCGACCACGAGCACGGCGACCAGGAACGAGCGCAGCGCCGCCGAGCGCACCCCGACCAGCGCCAGCAGGCCGAGGGCGAGCGCGGTGTCGGTCGACATGACCACGCCCCACCCGTGGGCGGCCGGGGTGCCCGCGGTGACGGCGAGGTAGAGGATGATCGGCACGGTCATCCCGACCAGTCCGGCCACCAGCGGGAGCACCAGGCGCAGCCGCTCCCGCAGCTCGCCGAGGTCGAACTCGCGCCGCGCCTCGAGGCCGACGACGAAGAAGAACAGCGTCATGAGCCCGGCGTTGACCCACGTCCGCAGCTCCTCGCCCGCCTCGTGCTCCCCGAGGCGGACGGAGAACTCGGTGGCCCAGAAACCGGTGTAGGACGCCGGGGCGAGGTTCGCCCACAGCAGCGCGGCCGCGGCGGCGGCGAGCAGGACGATCGCGCCGGCCCGCTCGTCGGCGACCCAGTGGCGCAGGCGCCGGCGCACCGACATCGACCACGCGGTCTGGGCGGCCACCACGTCAGCGTCTCCCGGGCACGCTCGAGGGCTTCGGGGACGACAGGATCCGGACGACGAGTCGCTCGTCGAGTCCGAGCCGCGGCGCCGAGGACCGGCAGCGCTCGACGATGCCGCGGGGTGAGAGCCCCATCTCGTGGTAGATCCGCACGAGGTTCTCCTGCTCGGGGGTCCACGGCCGCGTCGGCGTCCGGACCGGACGGTGCGGCTCGCTCGGTGTCCTCGGTCGCGGCATGCCGCTCGCCGGCGTCGGGGGCACCGTGGCGTTCTTCGCGGCGAGCTCACCGGACTCCGCACGACGGCGCACGTCCTCCGGCTCCGCCACCACGAAGGACTCCCCGCTCTTGTTCACCCCGACGGCGGTGACCGCCGGACCCTCGCGGTACCGCTCCTGGCACGCGGGCGCGAGGCAGTAGCGGTACCCCAGCTCGACCCGTTCTGGCAGCAGCTCCTCACCGCACCCGACGCAGCGCATGACGTCGCGACCCCGTTTCCTCACTCGACGAGGTGACAACGCCGCCCGGCACCGTCCTGTTCCGGCGACCGCCGCGGTCAGGGCCGACGCGTGAAGGTCACCGGGAGGTGGGTGATGGCCCAGGTGGTGCCGACGTCCTCGACGACGGCGTCCGGGTCGGCGAGGCGGATGTCGTCCATGGCGGCCAGCACCTCCTCGAACGCGATCTTCATCTCGGCCCGGGCCATGTGCAGCCCGACGCAGGTGTGGGCGCCGTAGCCGTAGCTCATGTGGCGGTTCGGGCTCCGGTCGATGCAGAGCTCGTCCGGGCGATCGAACACGGCCGGGTCGTGGTTGGCCCCCACCCAGTTCAGGTGCACCCGGTCCCCGTCGCGCAGATCGTGCCCGTCGAGGGTCGTGTCGGCGACGACGGTGCGGGTGTGCGACCGGGTCGGGGTCACGTAGCGCATCATCTCCTCGAGCGCGGCGGGGATCCGGTCCGGCTGGTCGCGCAGGGTCCGCTGCAGGTCGGGGTCCTCGGCGAGCATCAGGAACATGAAGCTCATCGAGCTCGCCGTGGTCTCGAAGCCGGCAGGCAACAGGATCAGGCAGTAGTCGAGGATCTCCGAGTCCGTCAGCGGCCGGCCGTCGACGGTGGCCGTGCAGAGCAGCGAGACGATGTCCTCGCCCGGCTCGGCGCGCCTGGCCTCCGCGAGGGCGCCGAAGTACTCGTAGATCTCCGTGGCCGGGGTGCCGTCCTCGGCGTCGCCGCGCACCAGCCGGATGGCCAGCGCGGCGAGCCGCTCGCGGTCGTCGTCGGGAACGCCGAGGGTGTCCATCAGGGCGTGCACCGTCACCGGCGTGCACAGCTGCTCGAAGAGCTCGGCGTGGCCGTCGTCGAGGAAGGCCCGCAGGTGGCGGCGCACCAGGTCGCGATAGGAGGGCTCGCGGGCCGTCTGCACACCGCGCGAGAGCGGCGCGGCGATGATCTGCTTGTACTGCCGGTGCAGCGGCGGATCGGACTCCATCGGGATCATCGGCCGCACCTGGCCGAAGCTCTGCAGGAGCACCGGGAAGTTCGAGTACGCGGTGCCCTCGTCGCGGTGCACCGCCACGAGCTGCTCGTACCCGGAGACGATCCAGACGCCGTCGCCGAAGCCGTCGCTGTGGGCCACCGGGCACTCGCGGGCCATCGCGCGGGAGACCCTCGTGTAGCGGCCGCGGGTCAGGCTGGGGCTCAGCGGGTCGAAGTGCTCCCGCAGGTGACCGAGGTCGTCGTGCTCGTCCGCGGACACCTCCGGATTCCAGTACCGGTCGGGCATGCGACGGACCTCCTCGTGGTCGCTGCGGGCCATGATGCTCGATCGGGGAGCCCGCGGCATCGGCTCGGGCGCGGCGGTCAGGAGGGTCCGGGCGGCGGACGATCGGCGAGGTAGTCGCGGATGAGGTCGTCCACGGAGGCGTCGGGCCGCAGCCCCAGGGCCGTGGCGCGCTCGGTGGCGAAGCGCGCGGGCCAGCTCCCGACGATCGCCGTGATCGCGGGGTCCCCGGTCCAGTCGACGAGCCCGCTCGCGCCCCCGGCGGCGCGGTCGAGAGCGTCGACCATCTCGCGCGGCGTCGTGGTGATCGACGGCAGGTTCATCGCGGTGCGGCTGCCCCAGGCCGCCCCGTCGACCGCCGCCGCGCGCACGATGCCCTCGACCGCTCGGCGCGGCGACGACAGCGCGACCGGGGTGTCGGGTGGGACCGGGCACGCGGCCCGCTCACCGGCGAGCGGCTCGCGGATGATGCCGGACAGGAAGCCCGAAGCGGCCGCGTTCGGGGGCCCGGGGCGCACCGAGACCGTCATCAGCCGCACCGAACGGCCCCGCACGAATCCCCGGCGGGTGTAGTCGGCGACGAGCTGCTCGCCGATGAACTTCTGCACCCCGTAGCTCGACTGCGGCCGCGGCAGGGTGTCGTCGTCGACCGTGCCCAGTGTCGGGCCCGCCGGGTCCGACCCGAACACCGCCAGCGAGCTGGTGAAGACCAATAGCGGGTTCCCCGCTCGGTGGCGGGCGTTCTCGAGTACCGCGCGGGTGCCGTCGAGGTTGGTGCGCATGCCGAGGTCGAAGTCGGCCTCGGCGGCCCCGCTGACCACGCCCGCGAGGTGGAAGTACGCGTCGACGTCCCCGAGGCGGTCGAGGACCTCGGCGAGGGGGCCGGTGAGCGCCGTCGTACGGGGATCCCGGGCCAGATCGGGGGCGGGCGCGGCGAGGTCGACGAGCACCAGCTCGTCGACCTCGCGGGCCGGCCCGCCGTCGAGGGCCACCGGCCCGGCGAGGAGGTGGCGGGCGAGGAGGGTGCCCAGGAACCCGGCCCCGCCCGTGATCACGACCCGGGTGCTCACGTCGCCCGCCTCCTTCAGTGCACCGGTGCCCCGGCGTGCGCGGTCACGTCGTTGAACGCGAGCAGCCGGGGCGTCGAGCCCGACGTGTCGACCCGGCACACCGCGGCGTCGGCCACCCACATCCGCCAGGCCACCTCGTCGCCGACCCCGAGCGCCCAGGCGACCGCGGCCTTGATGGGGGAGACGTGGCTGACCACGATCACCGGCCCCCCGGACGCGTCGCACGCCAGGTCCCGGCAGGCCGCGCGGACCCGGGCGCCCACCGCCGCGATCGACTCGCCCCCGGCGGGCACGTGGCCGGGGTCCTCCTGCCAGGCCCGCCAGCCCTCGGCGTCCAGGGCGGTGGCCGGGCATCCGTCCAGGTCGCCGTAGTCCATCTCGATCCACCGGTCGTCGACCTCGACGCCCGTCCCGGACGCGGCGGCGATCGTCTCCGCGGTCTCCCGGGCCCGGCCGAGCGGGCTGCTGATCAGCCGGGCCGGGGCGGGCAGGGTGCGGGCCAGCGCCTCGGCCTGCTCCCGCCCCGCGTCGCACAACGGCGGGTCCGCGCGCCCGAGCAGCAGCCCGGCCCGGTTCGCGCTCGTCTGGCCGTGGCGGACGAGGATGAGCACGCGCCTCACGCTACTGACGGACGGCGTGCCCGAAATGTGAACCGCGGTGATTTCGGCGATGCGGCGGCGTGCCGTTGCACCGTCCGGCGCAACACCAGCACTCCGAGGCCGGGCAGGGTCGACACCAGCGCGAGGATTCCGAACGCCACCGCCGTCGCGAGCCCGGTCTGCGCGCCGAGCCCGGCCACCCCGAACGACACCGCCGTCGTCGCCTCGCGCGGCCCCCATCCGCCCACGTTGAGCGGCAACCCCATCGCGAGCAGCGGGAGGATCAGCAGCGGCAGCAGGTCGATGGGGGTCGCCCGGACTCCGACCACGGCCGCGGCGACCACGAGCAGCGCCAGGTGACCCGCCATGGCGACGAGGGACAGCGCCAGCACACCGGGACCGGTCCGGGTGGTCAGCAGCCCGTCGCGGGTCGCGGCGGCCATCGGCGTGAGGCGGCGTCGGATCGCGGGGACCGCGGCCAGTCCGAGCACGACGACGCCCGCGGCGCCCGCCGCGAGGCCGACCTGTCCGAGCCCGCCCAGCAGGCCCCGCACCGGGCTCGGGACCGCGAGCAGCACCACGACCCCGACGACCACCACGACGACCTGCCCGGCGACCCGCTCGAGCACGACCGCGCGCACCCCGCGGCCGAGGTCGCCGTTGCGCCGCCCGTGGTCGACCGCACGGTGGACGTCGCCGAGCACGCCCGCGGGGAGCACCGAGTTGAGGAACTGGGCGCGGTAGCAGTCGCCGACCGCGCTGCCGAACCCGATCGACAGCCCCGTCCCCCGGGCGACCAGGCACCACCGGGCGGCGGAGGCCGCCGTCGTGACCGCCCCGATCACCAGGGCGACCACGAGCGCACCCGGCGACACCGCACGGACGCCGTCGAGGACCGCTCCGGTCCCGAGCCGGAGCACCACCGCGACGACGACCGCCGCACCGGCGAGGAGCTTCACCGCCCTCATCGCACCGTCCCCGGCAGCGCGAGCAGGTCCGCGTGGCCCACCTCGGCGTGCAGGCCCCCGGCGCCCAGGGCGTCGAGCCGGCGGGCGAGGAAGCGCTCCGCGGAGCCGACGAGGGCGGGCTCCTGCGCGCAGGCGGCGTCGACCCGGCCGCGTAGCCACTCCTCGGCGAGCGCGGCGTCCGCGGGCCCGAGGCGCCACGGGCTCGGGCCGCGGTGCACCGCGTACCCGTGGCGGGCGAACGCGGCCGCCGCGACGTCGGGGGCGTCCGGCCCGAGGAGGCCGTCGCGTCGCTGGTGGGCGTCGAACGCCGCCGTGACGTCGTCGTCGAGGGGATCGACGGGGTCGAGCGCGACCGCGCCGGTCACCGAGAGGGTGAGCAGCGCGGCGCAGCCGGCGTCGGCGCACAGCCGGGCGAGGCGCTCGACGTCGGGCGCGGTGAGCAGGTCGAGCAGGGCCGAGCAGACGAGGACGTCGGTGCCGGCGAGCGTGTCGAGGTCGGCGAGGTCCCCGACGACGGCGGTGGCCGGGACCGGCGTCGCGGCGGCCGCGCGGCGCGCGAGGTCGGCGTCGCGGTCCTGGAGCACCCACCGTTGCGGCCGCGCCAACCGCGGGGCGAGCCAGCGCCCCATCGAACCCGTGCCGCAGCCGAGGTCGCGGACCACGACGTCGCGGGCGCCCGGCCACGCCCCGAGGCGGTCGGCGAGGCGGTCGGCGAGGTCGCAGGCACGGGCGGTGTGGTCGGCGGGCTCGCGGAGCGCGAGCCAGTCGGGGGTGCAGACCGGTGAGCCGGGTCGGCTCAACCGGGCCCGGGGGAGCGGAGATGCCGCACGATCCGGCGAGAGGTCGAGGTCCACGGGGTTAGCGTGCCTCGCCGTCCGAGCGCTGAGAGTCTCCACCCGGAACGCAGCATCGGGTCCGCCAGCCACCGGAACAGCGCTGCGGCGAGCGCCCCAACGTTCTCAGCCGGTACCCAGATTCCGGGCAACGGGCCCGCGGATCCGAGCGCTTCCCCGACCCCGCCGACGCGGCTCGCCGCGACCGGGATCCCCCGGGCGAGCGCCTCGGTGACGACCATCCCGAACGTCTCGGTCCGCGACGGCAGCACGAGCAGGTCGGTGGCGGCCCACGCCCTCTCGAGCGCGGGACCGGTCAGTGCCCCGGGCACCGTGACGCGGCCCGCCAGGCCGTGGCGCGCGATCGTCGCGCGCAGCCGCACGACGAAGTCGGGGTCGCGGGTGACCGGCCCCGCGAGGACGCACGTCCAGGCCTGTTCGGAGACCCGGGCCAGTGCCTCGACGAGCACGTCCTGGCCCTTGGTCGGGGTGAGCGCGCCCAGGCAAAGCAGGTGCGGCGCCGTTCCGGTCACCGCCGAGCCGGGGGACACCGGCGCCGGATCGACCCCCGGCGGCGCGACGTGCACCCGCGCCGGGTCGAGCCCGTGGCGGCGCACCACCCGCTCCGCCGTCCACCGGCTCGTCGTCACGACGGCCGCCGCGTGGTGCAGCGCTCGTCGTTCGCGCCGGTCCAGCTCGCGGGCGACCGGTCCGGCGAGGCCGGCCTCGTCCGCCAGCGGCAGGTGCACGAGCACCACCAGGCGGAGCCGGTCGGCGTGCGGTGCGAGGGCGTCCGGCACCCCGCAGGCGACGAGCCCGTCCAGCAGCACCGCCCGGCCGTCCGGAACCCCGCGCAGGACCTCCTCGATCGTCGACGCCGGGCCGTGGGGCCAGGGGCCGTCGATCCGGTGCTCGGTCACGTCGACGCCGAGGTCGGCCAGTCCGGCCAGGACGCGCCGGTCGTAGACGTTGCCGCCGCTCGGGACGGTGTCGACGTCCCCGGGGAGCACGGCGTGGACGATCATCGGCCCTCGCGGGAGCGCACGCCGGGTCGGGGTCGCGGCACACCTGAGCTCGAGTGGGCCCTCATGGTTCTCCGCGCAGCCCTCAGGGTCCACTCGGCGAGGACGATCATCGGCGCCCTCGGGTGAGTGGCGCCGTCCGCTCACCTGATGACGGCGATGGACCATTGCTGTCCGGCGGCGGGGCCGTCACAGCGGGCGCTCGTACCCGGCCCGTGCGACGTGGGACTCACGCAGCTCCACCGCGATCACCGCGATCCCGCGGGCGCCCTCGCCGAGGTCGCCGGCGTGGATGCGGGCGGCGAGGCGGTCGGCGACGACCTGCGCGAGGAACTCCGTGGTCGTGTTGACGCCGGCGAAGGCGGGGTCCTCGTCGAGGTTGCGGTAGCGCAGGTCGTCGAGGACCGCGCCGAGCGCCGTCGTCGCCAGCCCGATGTCGACGACGATGTTGTCCGCGTCCAGGTCGGGCCGTCGGAACGTGGCGTCGACGACGAACGTGGCTCCGTGCAGCGCCTGGGCCGGGCCGAACACCGCGCCCGTGAAGCTGTGGGCGACCATCACGTGGTCGCGCACCGTGACCGAGAACATGATCAACTCCGATGATCAACGACGATTTTCGGACGTCCAGTGTCTGTAGAGAGACTTTTCTGGCACTCAGTAGTCCACCCGGACGGCGAGCCCGGGTGCGCCGGCGGCGAGCCGGGTCATCGTCTCCGGCAGCGTGCCGAACGCGACCGTCTCGGTGATCAGCGCGCCGAACCGGGCGTCGCCGAGCAGTCGCAGGGCCAGCGCCATCCGGTCGGCGTACGTCCACCGAGCCTGCCGCGCCGGGGACACCCGACCGACCTGGCTCGCCCGGATCGCGAGCCGGCCGGAGTGGAAGCCCTCGCCGAGCGGGACCCGGGGCACCCGGTCGCCGTACCAGGACAGCTCGGTCACCTCGCCCTCGACGCCGAGCAGCTCCAGCGAGCGCGCAAGCCCCGCCTCGGTCGCGCTGGCGTGGATGACCAGGTCGCAGCCGCCCGCGGCCTCGTCGGGGAGGGCGAAGCCGACGCCGAGCGCGTCCGCGACCGCCGCCCGGGCCGGGTCGACGTCGACCAGCTCGACCCGCACCCCGGGCATCGGCGCGAGCAGCGCGGCCACCGCGCACCCGACCATCCCGCCGCCCACCACCGCGATCCGGTCACCGACGCGCGGCGCGGCGTCCCAGAGCGCGTTCACCGCGGTCTCGACGGTGCCGGCGAGCACGGCCCGCGCCGCGGGTACCTCGTCCGGGACCGGACAGACGGCCGCGGCGGGGACCACGAACCCGGTCTGGTGCGGGTGCAGGCAGAACACGTCGCGGCCGCGCAGCTCCGGGGGCCCCTCCTCGACGGTGCCGACCGCCAGGTACCCGTAGGTGACCGGCGCGGGGAACTCGCCGACCTGGAACGGCGCCCGCATCGCCCCGTGCTGGCTCGCCGGCACCCCGCCGCGGAACACGAGCAGTTCGGTGCCCCGGCTGATCGCGGAATGCCGGGTGCGCACGACGACGTCGTCGGGCCCCGGCTCGGGCAGTTCGACCTCGACGAGGGCGCCGCGTCCCGGTTCGATGACCCGGAAGGCGCGTGCGGTCCGGTCCACGGTCGGCGGACCTCCTCACGATCGTGTGATGGGCGGGGGTGACGATAGGCGGATGCCCCGATCCACCGCGACGCTCGTCCGTCCCCCGATCGCGGCGACCGTGGCCGCGGCCGCCGTCGTCGCGGTCGGGCTGTTCGGGCTGCTCACGGTGTTCGCCGGGCTGCGGATCGCGGGGTGGGTCGGCGGCGCGACGTTCCTGGCGCTCACGGCGGCGCTCGTCACGGGGGCCGCGCGGCGCGCGGGTGCGACGACCCTCGGTCCCGCCGGGAGCGTCACGGCCCTGCGCGCGGTCCTGGTCGGCGGGGTGGCCGGGCTCGTCGTCCAGGAGCTCGCCGGCACCCGCCCGGCGCCGACGACGACGCTGGTCGCGCTGACGGTCGTGGCGTTGCTGCTCGACGCGGTCGACGGGCAGGTCGCGCGACGGACCCGGACCGTGAGCGAGCTCGGCGCGCGCTTCGACTCCGAGCTCGACGCCGCGCTGCTGGCGGTGCTCTCGGTCCACGTCGGCACCGACCTGGGCGTCTGGGTGCTGGCCGTCGGCGGGATGCGCTACGCCTTCGTCGCCGCGGGCTGGGTGCTCCCGTGGCTGCATGCCCCGCTGCCGGTCCGGCGCTCGGCGAAGGTCGTCGCGGGGGTGCAGGGGGTGGCGCTCGTGGTGGCGGCGGCCGATGTCCTGCCACGGATCGCGTCGACGGTGCTGGTCGCGGTGGCACTAGTCGCGCTGGTCTGGTCCTTCGCGGTGTCGGTCGGGTGGCTCGCCCGGCGGCGGGCCACAGTCACGGGCGAGGGGAAGGATCGGCCGCTCTACCAGCACGAGGGTTCCCCTCGCGCCGACGGAGCCGAGCACGAGGGTTCCCCTCGCGCCGACGGAGCCGAGCCCGCGGGCGGAGCCGAGCCCGCGGGCGGGGCCGAGACCGCCGACGGGGCCGAGGTCCACGACGCCACGCCGCCCCGGCCGCCATGGCGCCGCGCGGTCGGCGCCGCTCTCACCGTCCTCGCGGTGCTCGTCCTCGGGGCGGTGCTCGTGGCCCCGCAGAACGCGGGCGCGGTGATCCCCGAGGTGTACCTGCGGCTGCCCGTCGAGGGGGTCGCCGGGCTCGCGCTGGTGCTGCTGCTGCCGCGTCGGGTCCGCACGCCGCTGGCGCTGGTCGCGGGGGCGCTGCTCGGCGTCTGGGCCGTGCTGACCGCGTTCGACGTCGGCTTCGCGACCGTCCTGGCCCGCCCGTTCGACCCGGTCCTCGACCGGACGCTCGTCGCCGACGGCGTGGAGTTCGTCGCGAGCACCTACGGGCGGGCAGCCGAGATCGGGGCGGTCGTCGCGACCGTCGTGCTCGGTGTCGTCCTGCTCGGGGGCGGTGCGCTGGCCGCGCGTCGGGTGGTGACGCGGGCCGCGGTCCACCGGCGGGTGGTGCTGCGGACGCTCGGCGCGCTCGCCGCGGTGTGGCTGGTGGCGGTGGTGGCCGGGACGACCACCGCGCCGGGGGTCCGGCTCGCCGCCGCGAGCACGGCGGCGGGGGTGACCGATCGCGCCCACCTCACCCTGCGCTCGTTGCGCGACGCGGACGCGTTCGCGGCGCAGTCCCGCGCCGACGCGTGGTCGGGCGTCCCCGCGCCCGACCTGCTCACCGCGCTGCGCGGCAAGGACGTCGTGCTCGCGATCGTCGAGAGCTACGGCCGTGCCGCGCTGACCGACCCCGGCCTCGCCCCGACGGTGACCCCGGTGCTCGACCGCGCCGACCGCGACCTCCCCGCCGCCGGATGGGGTGCACGCAGCGGGTTCCTGTCGTCGTCGGTGATCGGCAGCGGCAGCTGGCTCGCGCACGCGACGCTGCTCTCGGGGTTGCGGGTGGACAACCAGCAGCGCTACCTGACGCTCACCTCCAGCGACCGGTTCACGCTCTCCGCCGCGTTCCGCCGGGCCGGGTGGGACACCTCCGCGATGCAGCCCGGCACCACCCGCGCCTGGCCCGAGGGCGCGTTCTACGGCTACGACCGCGCCTACAACGTGCGCGACCTCGGTTACCGCGGTCCGTCGTTCGGCTGGGCGTCCATGCCGGACCAGTTCGTGTTCGACCGCTACGACCGCCTCGAGCGCGACCGGCCGCAGCCACGCGCGCCGATCATGTCCGAGATCGACCTCGTCTCAAGCCACGCGCCGTGGACCCCGCTGCCGCACATGATCGGGTGGGACCAGCTCGGGGACGGCTCGGTGTTCGACGGCCAGGTCCCCGGCCCGCCGGAGCCGCCGGGCACCTCCGCGTCCTCGCAGGCCCGTGCCGGGTACGCGCAGTCGATCGCCTACACCATGGACGCCCTGACCCAGTGGGTGCAGCGCTCGAACGACCCGAA
>NZ_DASXJS010000202.1:0-4228 GCF_036497245.1 Actinomycetospora sp.
TCGACGGTCATCACGCACCTCCCTCGGTGCAGCGACAAAGCCTGGCAGATACCACCGTCGCCGGGTCCGGAAACGCTCAGGTCCGGCCGAAGACGTTACCGGTCGGGATCTTGGGGCGGCCCGGGGGCGGCCCGGGGGCACGACGGCGGACGCGGCCGTAGAGCGCGGCGGTGTCGGCGGCGATCGCGGGCCAGGCGAAGTCGCTGGCCAGGCGCTCGCGGGCGGTGACCGCGCGCCGGTGCGCCGCGCCCGGGGCGTCCAGCGCCGCGATCACCGCGGCCGCGCACCCGGCCACGTCGCCAGGGTCGAAGGAGAGCCCGGTGATGCCGTCGAGCACCACCTCCCCGAGCCCGCCCGCGCGGGAGGCGACCAGAGGGGCGCCGGCCGCGGCCGCCTCGAGGGCGACGATCCCGAACGGCTCGTAGCGGCTGGGCAGCACGACGGCCGAGGCGCGCCCGAGCAGGTCGACCAGCGCGACGTCGTCCACGTGCCCGAGCATCGTCACCGCGCGCCGGACCCGTGCCGCCCGCGCCCGGTCGGCCAGCCAGCCGGCGTGCGAGCCGGTCCCGGCCACCATGAGCCGCGTCCCGGGATGGGCGCGCCGGATCGCGGGGAGCGCGGCGATGACGTCCTGGATGCCCTTCTCCCACTCCAGCCGGCCGAACGTCACGAGGGTCGGCGAGCCGATGTGAACGTGGCGCCGTCCTGACGTCAGATGCGAGCGGTGCGCCACGGCTGATTCTGGAGAGGCCGACCACCCGGACGCGTCGATGCCGTTGTGCAGGACGGTGATCCCGTCCGGGTCGACGTCGAAGAGCCCGGCGACCTCGTCGCGCATGGCCCGCGAGCAGGTCACGACCGCGTCGGCGGCGTTCGCCAGCCACCACTCCACGGAGTGCACCTGGCGGTTGAGCGGAGCGGAGAGCCAGCCGCCGTGCCTGCCGGCCTCGGTGGCGTGGACCGTCGCGACCAGCGGCACGTCCGCGAGGTCGCGCAGCGCCGTCGCGGCGTGGGCGACGAGCCAGTCGTGGGCGTGGATCACGTCCGGCGCCCAGTCGCGCAGCACCGGCAGCGCCGCCCGGACCATCGCGTGCCCGAGAGCGAGTGTCCAGGCCACGAGGTCGGCCGTGAACTCCAGGTGCGGCGGGTCCTCGGCGACGCGCACGACACGCACCCCCTCGACGAGGGTGTCCGTGGTCGGGTGCGTGGACGCGTCGGTGCCGGTGGGCTGGCGGGTGAGGACGACGACGTCGTGCCCCGCGTCCGCGAGGTGGGTCGCCAGCGCGCCGACGTGGCGCCCGAGCCCGCCCACGACCACCGGTGGGTACTCCCACGAGACGAGCAGCACGCGCATCGGTGCCGTCACGAGAAGGCACCCACCAGCGCACGATCCCGCGCCCGGGCCAGTCCCCGCGCGTCGAGGTGGCCGAACAGGTCGTCCTGGCCGGCGAACTCCGCCGCGCGCCGGGCCGCCTCGTCGTGCCGGCCCGCCGGGAGAAGGTCGGTGAGCTCGCGGACCCGGTCGCGGTGCACCGCGGCGCGACGGCGGGCGTAGTGCGCCGCGGAGTCCTTGGTGACCATGAACGCCCAGTCCGACGAGAGCGCCAGCGCGGCCTGGACCGCGAGCGTGTCGAGGGTGGCGTCGCGCCCGGCCGGTCGCCCCACGCCGTCGACGGCCGCGAGCAGCCGGGTCGCGACGTCGGCGTTGTCGGCCACCATGTCGGCGACCCCGGGGTCGCCGGACCCGTCCCACACCCGCCAGTCCTTGCCCGAGCCCCACGACGACGCCGGCAGCACCACCGGTTCCTCGACGTGGCCCGCCTCGACCGCCCCGCGCAGCGTCGTCACCCGCACCCCGGCCTCCGGGAGCCGCGTCAGGACCTCCTCCAGCCAGGCCGGGCCCTCGTGCCACCAGTGCCCGAAGAGCTCGGTGTCGTACGCGGCGACGACGACGCCGGGCCTCCCGCGGCGATCGCGCAGCGCGCGGAGCCGCTCGACGACGGTCCCGACGAAGTCCTCGGCGTCCCGGGCCACGGCGGCGGCCGCGCGGTCCGCGTCGTAGGGGGCCTTCTCCCCGACCCGCTTCCCCGTGACCCGGTAGGGCTTGAAGCCGGAGTCGTGGTCGAACGTGTGGAAGTCGCGGTAGTCGGCGCCGCCCGGGTAGCCCGACCGCGGCGACCAGACCCGGTAGGTGACCTCGAGGTCGCGGCCGAACGCGACCACGTCGGTGCCGTCGACCGGGTGCGCGGCCGCCGTGTCGCCGCGCATGGCCGGTCCGTCGACGAGGAAGCGCCGCACGCCGGCCGCGGCGTAGTCGTGCTCCATGCCGGGGGAGTAGCCGCACTCCGGTGCCCAGATCCCTTCCGGCGCGCGACCCAGCCGCCGCGTCGCGTCCCGCAGGCCGCCGTCGAGGAGGAACCGGCGCACGCGGCCGGGCAACAGCGGGCCGAAAGGGTGCGTCGCCGGGCCGCCGAGCAGCTCCACGGCGCCGCGGTCGGCCAGCGAGCGGAACACCGGCGACGCCCCGTGGCGCCAGTCGCGCTCGAAGGTCGCCAGCGCGGCGCTGGCCGCCTGGTGCTCGCGGACGGCGACGTCGGGCAGTCGGCGGTGGGTGGCGTGGGCGCGCAGCTGCCAGTCGGCGAGCCAGGCGTGCATCGCGCGCAGGCAGTACGGGTGGTCGAGCTGGGCGGCGAGGACCGGGCTGACGCCGAGGGTGAGCAGGTCACGATGGCCGCGGTCGGCCAGCCGCTCCAGGACCTCGACGACGGGCAGGTAGGAGTGCGCCCAGGCCTGGTAGAGCCAGTCCTCGCCGACCGGCCAGGCGCCGTGGCGGGCGAGCCAGGGCAGGTGGGAGTGCAGCACCAGGCAGAACGTGCCCTCGCTGCCCATCACGCCCCTCTCTACGCCGTCCGGGCAGGTTACTCGCTGGTAGCGACGATCGCGCTGCCCATCGAGACTTCGGGCGAGGGTCCGGGCATCCGGCGAGGCTGAACTTCGGCGATTGCCTCGCGTACGCGTTGGCCAAGGACGTGAACGAGCCGCGCCTCTTCACGGGCGACGACTTCGTCCACACCGACGTCATCCCGGCCGTACCGCGCTGAGCACCAGATCCAGGGACGCGTCGACGTCGTCGGAGCGCAGGTCGAACTCGTCGGTGGTCACCGCGGCGACGTCCTCGGCGAGCGCCGCCGGCCAGTCCGCGCCGGAGAGGGCCAGGGCGACCTGCGCCTCGATGATCGACCCGTCGTGCCGGGCGTCGCGCGCTCGCAGTGCGGCCCCGTGGTGCAGACCCCGCATCGCGGTGACCTCCAGCCCGGCGTCCGCGACCAGCGCGACGAGATCCGACGCGGCCAGCTCGTAGGTGTGGAAGGGGTTGAGCGGGCGGTCGTCGAGGGCGTTGCCGGGGGAGAACGTGAGCCGGTTCGGCGTGGAGCAGTGCAGCCGCCCGCCGGGGCGCAGCACGCGGGCGCACTCGCGCAGGAACCCGGCCTGATCCCCGAGGTGCTCGATGACCTGGAGGGTGACGATGACGTCGGCCGAGGCGTCCGTGAGGGGGAGCGCCTGCAGGTCGGCGCGCGCCACGGCGACCGCGCCGCCGCCGGTGGGGCCGTACCGCCGCGCGACGTGGGCCGCGGTCGGCGCGTCCAGTTCGAGGCCGACGACGTGCCGCGCGACCCCGGCGAGCAGAGCGGCCCCGTAGCCCTCGCCGACCCCGGCCTCCAGGACCGTCGCGTCGCGGCAGTCCGCGGCCAGCGCCAGGTACACCGCCTCGTGCCGCCGGAACCAGTAGTTCTCGATCACGAGATCGGGCACGGTGCGTTCTCCCGTGAGGGGTAGCCCGGGCCGGTGAGCGGCGTCGAGATCGCCGCCGGCCACCGGGTGGGTCACCGCGTGATCGTCGATCACCGTGCCGGATCGCCGCTCAGGCCGCGGCGAGACCGGTATTCGCTGACGCCGAGCGGCCGTCCCAGGGCATCGGTGAGCGGCGGGTCGTGGGTGAGGGGAAGTTTCCGGGAGGGGGTCGTCCTCGTCGCCGGAGAGCTCGGTTCGGCCATGATCACCTCTCGTGGGGCGGTGGCAGCGGGGGGTCGGTCTCGTGCAGCCCGTGCCCGGTGCAGCGTCGAGGCGGGGTCAGCGACCGGTCGGGTGGGCGGGCATCCGCTTGACGATGTTGAAGAAGTTGCTGGGGGTGAGCACCGGCTCACCGACGCTGATCTGCGGGGCCTGG
>NZ_DASXJS010000203.1:0-19603 GCF_036497245.1 Actinomycetospora sp.
TGGCGATCCCGGTGCCGCCGGCGATCATCAGCACGTCGGCCCCGGATTCCCGGTCAACGGTCATCCGGCCCAGTGGCGGGCCGAGCCGCCACACGTCGCCGAGGTTGGTGTGGTTGACCAGCGCCCGCGACACCCAGCCGCCCTCGACCGCGCGGACGTGGAAGTCGATGGTGCCGTCCTCGCGCGGCGCGTTCGCCGGGGTCAGGTAGCGCCAGAGCTTGTCGCGCTGCGGTGCGGTCACGCTCATGTACTGGCCGGCCTGGAAGGGCACCGGGTAGTCGGGTTGTACCCGCACGGTGGCCAGGTCCCAGCTGATCCTGTCGACGTCGAGCACCTCGGCGGACCACCAGGCCGGGCCCTCGTCGGCGGCCGCCGCTTCGAGCATGGTGCGGGCCATGATCGTGTACGCCTCGGCCCAGGCTCGCTCGACGGTGGGCGTCCAGTTGCTGCCGGAATAGCGCTTGATCGCGGAGAGTAGCGCCGTTCCGACCGACTCGTACTGGGCGGCGACGACGCCGAACTTGCGGTGGTCGCGGCCGAGCTGGCGCAGGAAGGGCATGAGCTCGTCAGGCCGGTCGATCATCTGCACCAGGTGCACGATCGCGCGCATGATGCGGCTGCGCTGCACCTGCATGTTGATCGGGAACAGTTCGCGGGTACCCGGGGCGAGGCTGAACAACATGCCGTAGAAGAACTGCGAGACGTCGTCCTGCTGCGCCTCGATCAGTGCCCAGCTCTCCCGCACGATCCGCACGACCGCGGAAGCGCCCGCAGGTGGGGTGCTTTGCCCTCGCTGAGGTGGGATCGGGTTGATTACGGCGTTCGCAGTCATGGTCGGGGCGAAGTCTCTACCTTCATCCGGGGCGCGGGCAAGACGCCGTCTGTTGGTCTGTCCTGTCCCCCGACGGAAGGACAGTAGCTCGACATAGCCGAAATGGCAGCCTTGACCGCTCGTTCGAGTGGTTCCCGGTCACGTTCGGCTCAACAGCCTTGCCCCCAATGGACGAACCTTCGGCCCGGTAGTCGCAATGATCTCGCTGACCGTGTAAGCAGGGCGCCGTGACTTTTCCGTTACCTGCCCCAACCGGGACAGCCGGAGATGATCTGCTGACGCTCGAACTCGCCGAGTCCGATGAGCAGGCACCGCCGTCCGGGTACACCGCGCCAGCCGACGAGACCACGCAGCGTGTTCGTCGGCCAATGCGGACACATTCCGACATCGCACAGCGAAACACCCAGCCCGCGTCGAGTGTGATTTCCAACACAGATCACGTTGGTGGTCCAGACGACCCGCTGGCCGCGCGCGGCGATCGCGAACTGCCCGGCTCGGGCGGCGAACACCTGCTCCAAGCCGCCTACGGCACCGCGGCGCGCGCCGAGAAGTTCTACGACGACCAGGTGCTCGACCACCTCAACGAGCAGATGATCGAGTTCGTCGGCCGGATGGACATGGCCTTCATCGCCACCTCCGACGCGACCGGCGAATGCGACTGCTCGCTGCGCGCGGGACCGGCCGGATTCCTCCAGGTCATCGACGAACGCACCATCGCCTACCCCGAGTACCGGGGCAACGGCGTGCTGGCCAGCCTCGGCAACATCAGCGAGAACCCGAGCATCGGGGTGCTGGTGATGGATTTCGTGCACGACCTGATCGGCCTGCACGTCAACGGGCATGCCGCGATCGTCGAGGACGAGCGGATGCGCATCGACCACCCCGGGATCGCGGTCGACGACGAACGCGGCCGCACCCCGCAACGCTGGGTGAAGATCAGCGTCGTCGAGGCCTACATCCACTGCCGCAAGCACATCCCGCGCCTCGTCCCGGCCGACCGCACGCGGAACTGGGGCACCGACGCCGTCCGCGCGAAGGGGGGCGACTTCTTCGGCGCCGCGGCCCGTCGTCGGGCCCCGGAGCAGGCCGTCGAGCCGAGCCCGGACGCCGGGCGCCCGGAGCCCGGACCAGGCCCCGAGGACGTCCCCGCCGACCCGGTCGTCGGGCGCGCCGGGGCGGGCGCGGCATCCTGAGCGGTGTGACCGACGCCGACGACCGCCAGAGCTGGAGCCGCCCCGAGCCGGAGACGGTGGCCCCCGACGTCCTCCGGGTACCCCTGCCGCTGCCGATGGACGCGCTGCGGGCGGTCAACGTCTACGTCCTGCGCGACGGCGACCGGCTCACCCTCGTCGACGGGGGCTGGTCGCTCACCGAGTCCCGGGACCTGCTCGCCGCCGCCCTGCGCGGTCTCGGGGCGGAGCTGCCCGACATCGGGCGCTTCCTGGTCACCCACGTCCACCGCGACCACTACACGCAGGCGGTCGCGCTGCGCCGCGAGACGGGCGCCCGGGTGTCGCTGGGCGCGGGGGAGCGCGACTCCGTCGAGGCCATGGCCGTCCGGCCGGCCCCGCTGGCTCCGCAGGTCGCCGGCCTGCGCCTGTCGGGCGCAGGGGCCCTGGCCGACGAGATCGCCGCCGCGATGGCGGAGGCCGGGAGCGACGACCCGATCGACTACACGGCCCCCGACGACTGGTTGGCCGACGGGGACCGCCTCCCGGTCGGCGACCGGGTCCTCGAGGCCGTCGAGACCCCCGGCCACACCCGCGGTCACCTCGTGTTCGACAGCGCCGTCGGCCCCGCCGCCGACGGGCCGGGCCTGCTCTTCGCGGGCGATCACGTGCTGCCGCACATCACTCCGTCCATCGGCTTCGAGCCGGGCGCCCGCCCCGGCGCGCTGACCCGCTTCCTCGCCTCCCTGGCCCGGGTCCGCGAGCGCCCCGACCGCCGCCTGCTGCCCGCGCACGGTCCGGTCCGTCCCAGCGCCCACGCGCGGGTCGACGAGCTCCTCGACCACCACGGGGGACGGCTCGACGCCATCGAGCGGGTCGCCGCCGCGGGAGCGGGCACGGCGGCCGAGGCGGCGGCCGCGCTGACCTGGACACGCCGGGAGAAGGGCCTCGAGGACCTGGAGCCGTTCCACCGCATGCTCGCGATCCTGGAGACCGACGCCCACCTCGAGGTGCTGGCGGCCCAGGGCCGGGTGGTGCGCGAGGCGGACGCGGACGGGACGCACCGGCACCGGCAGGCCTGAGCGCACACGCCGGTCCGCCCCGCGTCGAGGGCTATCGTGGAGGGCCCTCCCGGCGCCGCACGACAGCGAACGAAGGTCGTCCTTGTCCCACCCCGCGTCCCCGACAGTCACCGAGGTCGAGCCCGTCTCGGATCCCCTCGCGGCGGAACAGCCCTACGTCACGATGCTCTACGGGCGCCTCGACGCCCGGCGCAAGGAGACTGCCGAGCTCCTCGCCCGGGTCCTGCGCAACGAGACCACCGGGACCCCGCAGGCCGTCTCCGAGCGCGACGCCGCGGCCGCGATGTACTCCGAGCAGCTCGCCACGCTCTCCGCGGTCGAGGAGGGGCTGTGCTTCGGGCGCCTGGACGTGGAGCCCGACGCCGTGCTCGCCCCGGGGACCAAGGACGCCGCGGATCCGGAGACACCCGGGTTCGACCAGCAGGTCGCCTACATCGGCAGGCTCGGCCTGCTCGACGAGGACCACGACTACGAGCCGCTGCTCATCGACTGGCGCGCCCCGGTGGCCCGGCCGTACTACACCGCGACGGCGGCCAGCCCGGACGGCATCCGCAGGCGCCGCCACCTGCGGACCCGCAGCCGCAAGGTGCTCGCCGTCGACGACGAGATCCTCGACCTGGCCGAGGCCGCGGCCGCCGCGGCGAAGCACGACGGGTCGCAGCGCAGCGGGCTCACCGGTGAGGCGACGCTGCTGGCCGCCCTCTCTTCGGGGCGGACCGGGCGCATGGGCGACATCGTCGCCACGATCCAGACCGAGCAGGACCGGATCATCCGTTCCGGGGTGAACGGGGTCCTGGTCGTCGAAGGCGGACCCGGCACCGGCAAGACGGCCGTGGCGCTGCACCGCGCGGCCTACCTGCTCTACACCCACCGCCGGCAGCTCGCGAAGCGCGGCGTGCTCGTGGTCGGCCCGAACCCGACGTTCCTGCGCTACATCGAGCAGGTGCTGCCCTCGCTCGGCGAGACGAGCGTCCTGCTCTCCACGGTCGGTGAGCTCTACCCGGGCCTCGCGGCGCAGCGGGCGGAGTCCCCCGGGGCGGCCGCGCGCAAGGGGTCGGCGGACATGGCCAAGGTGCTCTCCACCGCGGTCCGGGACCGCCAGGAGCTGCCGCGCCACACCGTCACGCTGACCGTCGAGGGCGAGACGGTCGAGCTCGACCGCGACCTGGTCGCCCAGGCCCGCACCCGCGCGCGGCGCACCCGCCGCCCCCACAACGACGCGAAGCGCACCTTCGTCCGCGAGGCGATCGACATGCTGGCGCGTCGCGAGCGGGACCGGCTCTCCCGCGAGGGCAGCCATCCCGAGGTGCCCGAGGGCGACCAGCGCCTCCTCGACCGCGGCGACCTGGCCGACATCCGGGCCGCGATGCGGGAGAACGACGACCTGCTGGCCGCGCTCGACGAGCTGTGGCCGACGCTGACACCCCCGCAGCTGCTGGCCGAGCTCTACACCGACCCGAAGCGCATCACCGCCGCCACCCGCGGCTGGTCCGACGCCGACCGGGCCCTGCTGCGCCGCGACTCCCCGCCCGCCGCGACGCCGGACGGGAGCCTGCTCGACCCGCACTGGTGGACCCCTGCCGACGCGGTGCTGCTCGACGAGGCCGCTGAGCTGCTCGGGGAGGACGACACCGCCGAGCGCGAGCGCGCCGAGCGCAAGCGCGAGGCCGACGAGGCGTACGCCGCGGGGGTCCTGGACATCCTGGCGCTGGAGGAGGACTGGGACCCCGAGGTCCTGCGCCCCACCGACGTCATCGACGCGTCCGTGCTGGCCGACCGCAGCCGGGAGGTCGACTACGCCTCCGCGGCCGAGCGCGCCGCCGAGGACCGCACCTGGACCTTCGGCCACGTCATCGTCGACGAGGCCCAGGAGCTCTCGCCGATGGCATGGCGGGTCCTCATGCGCCGCTGCCCGAGCCGGTCGATGACCCTGGTCGGCGACGTCGCGCAGACCGGCGCCCGCGACGGCGCCGGCTCCTGGCACGAGGTGTTGTCCCCGTACGTGGCGGCCCGCTGGCGCCGGGAGACCCTCACCGTCAACTACCGCACCCCCGCCGAGATCGCGGAGATCGCCGCGGACGTTCTCGCGCTCATCGACCCCACGCAGACCCCGCCGGAGTCGGTGCGCGAGTCCGGGGTGCCGCCCCGCGCGGTCGCGGTCGCGGAGTCGGCCCTCGAGGCGCAGGTCGCGACGACGACCCGTGCGGCCGCCGACGACGTCGTCGACGCCGAGGGCAACGGCCGCGTCGCGGTGCTCGCGCCGGCCGGGCGGGTCGAGCAGCTGCGCGAACGGCTGGCCGCCGACCACCTGCCCGTCAGCGGTGTGGCCGACGACCGGGACACCGTCGACGAGCGCGGGGCGACGGACCTCGAGGTCGCGGTGATCGTCTCGACGGTGGGGGAGGCGAAGGGCCTGGAGTTCGACGCGGTCGTGCTCGTCGACCCGTCCGGGATCGTCGACGAGTCGCCGCGCGGGCTGAACGATCTCTACGTCGCACTCACCCGTGCCACCCGGTCGCTCGACGTGGTGCACGCCGGGTCCCTGCCGACGGTGCTCGAGCGCCTCGCCGGAGCGACGGGCGGGTCGTCCGCCCCGCGATCGGGCTGACGGGTTCGTAACGGTCCGCGTCCGGATACCGACTTCGTCGTTGACCGGAAGTGAACCCGGGATCCGGAGCCGTCATCGGCAGACACGGCGCCCGTCACTGGGAGAGAATCGATTCCGGGGCCGGACCCGTCGGACGACGGGTCCGCGGAAGTGCCGGCGAGCGAGGGGGTGTCCGGTGAGCACGACCGATGCCGGGCCGCCCACGGTCGTCGGCGGCCGGTACACCGTCGGTGACCTGATCGGACGGGGCGGGGCCGCCGACGTCTACCGCGCCCGCGACGAGCTCCTCGGCCGTGACGTCGCGATCAAGATGTTCGGGGCGGGCGGCGAGGTGGTCGCCGCGGCGAACGCCGAGGCCGCCGCGGCCGCGGACGAGCCCGTGCCGGAGGCGCTCGAGCCTGCGCCGGAGGCGCTCGAGGCATTGCCCGGGGCACTGCCGCCGGACGAGGACGGCGCCGACGGCGCGGCGCCCGATGCTGCCGCCGCCCGCTACGGCCCCGGGGACATCGGCGCCACCCCGCGCCCGTCCGGCCCGCCCGCCGAGCTGGTGGGCGACCTCGAGGAGGGCTCGGACGCGCGCAACCGTCGCGAGGTCCTCACCCTCGCGGCGCTCTCGCACCCCGGGCTGGTCACCGTCTACGACGTCGGCGACGACCACGGGCGCGCCTACTTCGTCATGCAGCTCATCGAGGGCGACACCCTCGCGCAGCGCATCCGGCGCGGACCCCTGCCCCTCGGCGACGTGATCGCCCTCGGCGCCGCGCTGGCCGACGCCCTCGGGTACGTGCACCGCCGCGGGGTGGTGCACCGCGACGTGAAGCCGGGCAACGTCCTGCTCGACGGCGACGGCCGGGCCCACCTGTCCGACTTCGGGATCGCCGCGGTCCGTGACGCCGCGCCGGTGACGGCGGCGGGCATGGTCATCGGGACGGCGTCCTACCTCAGCCCCGAGCAGGTGCGCGGCGAGGCGGTGACGCCCGCCGTCGACATCTACGCCCTCGGGCTGGTGCTGATCGAGTGCCTCACCGGTCGCCGCGAGTACCCGGGCAACGCGCTCGAGGCGGCGGTCGCCCGCCTGCACCGCCGCCCGGTGGTGCCGATCGGGCTGCCGGAGTCGCTGCGCTCGCTGCTGATCGCGATGACCGCCGACGACCCGGCCGCCCGCCCGGACGCCGACGAGGTCCTCGCGGCGGCGCGGGCGGTCTCGCGCGACGTCGGCCTCGACGCCGAGACGGTGCTCTCGCCCGCGCTCATGGCGGCGCCGACCGGGGTCTTCCCGACGGGCGCGCCCCCGGCCGCGGGCCCGGCGATCCTGACCCCGACGACCGGCCCGTGGGCCGAGGCGCCGACCGGTGCCGAGACCCCGCCCGGGCGCCGCCGTCGCGGGCTGCTCGTGGCGGCCGGGGTCGCCCTGGCCGCGGTGCTCGTGGCCGGCTCCGCGCTGGCGTACACCCTGGTGCGGGGCGTCTCGGCCACGGCGCCGCTCCCGCCGCCTGCGTCGTCCGTCCCCGCCATCCCCGCGCCGCCCGCCGCGGTGGTGCCCACCAGCGACGAGGCGCAGCCGGTGCAGTCCACGCGCATCCGCGCGACCACCCGCACCCGGACCCGTACGACGACGACCACGGTCGCGCCGTCCGTCGTGCCCACCGCGGCTCCGCCCCCGGTGGTCACGACCACACCCGCCGCGGCCGTCCCCCCGGTGCTGCCCCCGGTGGTGGGGACGACGACGCCCACGGGCCGGTCCGCCGACCCGCCGACCTCGTCGTCGGCGGCGCCCGGAGCGCAACCCCAGCAGGTCGTCGCCGCGGGGCCCTGAGTCCCGGATTCGCGGGGCCGGGCGCTCAGCCCAGCGGACGGGTCGCGGCCTCCACCGAGAGCGTGGGTCCGCTCGGCAACAGCCCCACGACCGCCTGCGGGGCGGGCGAGAAGGTCCGGCCCAGACCGAGCGCGTCCGCGGTCGCGGCGTCGGGCACGCCGTGCACGGTCCCCGTGGCCGACACCACGACCAGCGCACCCGCCCCGGCGCCGACGGTGCGGACCGCGGCACCCGTGCCCGGGAGCAGGACCCGGTCCACCCGGTCCCCGGACCCGTCGGCCTGGCGCAGCGCCGTGGCCTGGGGCAACGGTGCCGTCGACACCGTCACGGCGGCCGCGCCCGCGCCGGCCGCGAGGTCCGCGCAGGCGGTCGGCGCGCGGTCGGGGGGCAGCGGCACCGGGGCGGGGTCGGGGAACGCGCTCGGGTCGATCGCCCGGGAGAGCGGCGGGGAGGCGACCTGCGCGGGGGAGACGGTCGGGATCGGGAGACCTGAACGGCCCGGGTCGTCGAGCCGGATGAGGCGGGCGAGCAACTCCGGGACCACCTCGACGCCGTCGGGGAGCACAAGCAGGTAGGTGTCGGGCCGCCCCGGACCGACGACACGCACGACGCCCCCGGCGCGCTCGCCCGCCAGGTCCACCGGCACCGGGGACCCCCGGCCGGGGACCGCGGGCGGCGTGATCGGCGGCGCCTCGGGCAGCGCCGCGAGGAACCCGCTGCTCGCGGGCCGCGGCAGCAGCCCGCCGAGGCCGAGGGCCTCGACGACCGCCGGGCGGGTCACGTCGAGGCGGGCCCGGACGCCGTCGTGGACCAGCCAGTTCTGGCCGGCCCGGTCCACGACGACGAGGCCCTCGCCCGGGGCGAGCGCGCGTCCCGGCGGCGCGGCCGCGCCCGCCACGGTCGTCGTCGTGCGGGGGCGGGTCCAGGCCACGCCGGGAGCGGGGTCGGGGGCGGTGGTGTCGCAGACCGACCACACGGCGGGGCCGGGCTGGTCGGCCTGCGGGAGGGCGGGGGCGTCGACGATGCCGACCGGGCGGGCCCGGGGGGCGGCGTCGAGGGTCGAGTCGGCGACCTCGACGGGATCGGAGGGGGCCGGGGCCCCGGCGAGCGCGGCGGCGGCCAGGCGGGCGGAGGCAAGGTTCGGGACGCCGATCAGGGCGTCGTCGGGGTCATGCGTGACGACCGCGAGGGCGCCGGAGTGCTCGGCGACGACGATCGACGCCCGGCGCCAGTCCGTCGGCCGGTCCACCACGCCGAGCACGGCCGCGACGCCGAGCGCGAGCGCCGCGACGAACCCGCCGGCGACGGTGGCCCGGGTGTGGCCGCGCAGCGGGTCGACCCGGGGCGCCGGGTCGCGGCGCACCAGCGCGGAGGCGACCCGGCGGGTGGTGAACCGTTGCGCGACGACCTGCCCCGACGTGGCCGGGCGCCGACCGGTGGGTTCCCGGTTCTCGGCCGCGCCCGACCCGGCGCTCGGGCCGGGATCGGGCGGGGCGCTCATGGTCCGACGATCGTGGCACAGCGCCACCTACCGCGGTGGGCGCGCGGAGATCCGGAGGTGGATCGAGGCGTGCACGGCCTCGTTCCCGGCGTCGTCGCGGATCGCCACCTCCACGGTGACGTCCTCCTTCTCGGCCCCGAACTGCGGCGGCGCCGACCACTGCGCGTCCGCGGTCACGGAGGTCTTCGCCGTGGCGAGGTACCGGACGTCCATCCCGATCGGGATCCACCGGTGCGACGCCGGGACGGCCGCCTCGGCGAGCACCCCCATCGCGTACTCGGCGAGGTTGCACGAGGCGATGGCGTGCACGGTGCCGAGGTGGTTGTGGACCAGCCACCAGTTCTGCATGCGCACGCGGCTGTGCTTCTCGTCGAGCTCGGCGATGACCGGGGCCGCGGTGAGGAAGTACGGCGCGCGCAGCCACACCGCGCCGCTGACGAGGACGCGGCCCGGCAGGGTGCCGGAGAGACGGTTCCACGAGGACAGCACAGCGCTCATGCGATCAACCTACTCATCGGTAACCAAGTCTGTACACAGGTCCGCCCGGCACGCTCGCCCCGATGGCCGTCCTGTCCTCCCGCCTGCGCGCCCGCCCCGCCGACCCCGCCCGCCGTGCCCGCTCCCGCCCGGCCCGGGCCGTGGCCGCCCTCGTCGCGGTGCTCGTCGTGGTGCTGCTCGCGGGCGCCGCGGACGCGCCGGCGACCCCGCTGGTCCCGGGTACGACCGGGGATCCGTCGGCCCTGGTCGCGACCCCGCCGATGGGCGTGAACAACTGGAACGCCACCGGCTGCACGGACACCTTCGACGAGGCCTGGGTGCGTGCCCAGGCCGACGCGCTGGTGGCGACGGGCCTGCGGGAGACCGGCTACCGCTACGTCAACCTCGACGACTGCTGGGCCTCGCCGCGGCGCGACGCCGCGGGACGGCTGGTGCCCGACCCGGTCCGGTTCCCCCACGGCATCGCGGCGCTCGCGGACTACGTGCACGCCCGCGGGCTACGCCTGGGGATCTACACCAGCGCGGGCACGCTGACCTGCGACGCGCGCGGCTTCCCCGCCTCCCTGGGTCACGAGACCGCGGACGCCGCCTCGTTCGCGGCCTGGGGCGTCGACTACGTCAAGGAGGACGACTGCTTCACGGCGGGCACCGACGCCGTCGCCCGCTACACGACGATGGCCCGGGCGCTGCGCGCGACCGGACGCCCGATGGTCTTCGCGATCTGCGACAAGGGGAACTCGGTGCCCTGGCGCTGGGCGCCCGGGACGGCGCAGCTGTGGCGGACGACCCACGACGTCGCCGACGACTGGGCCTCCGTCGCCGACATCATCCGGGTCGACGTCGGCGTCGCCCGGTACGCGGGCCTGCCGCCCGGCGCGGGCTGGAACGACCCGGACATGCTCGAGGTCGGGAACGGTCAGGGCGACGGGGCGGTCACCGGCGACGGCACGGTGGACGTGGGCCTGACCCCGGCCGAGCAGGCCACGCAGATGGCGGTCTGGTCGATGCTCGCCGCCCCGCTGCTCGCCGGCACGGACGTGGCGCACGCGACCCCGGCGACCCTCGCCCTGCTGGGGAACCGGGCCCTCGTCGCGATCGACCAGGACCCGGCGGCCCGCCCGCCCGCGGTCGATCTCGACGCCGCGCCGGGTCGGCTGGTCCTGCGCCGCGGCCTCGCGGACGGCACCACGGCGGTGTCGGTGACGGCGCTCGGCGACGCCCCCGTCACCGTGCCCGCCGGGGTGGCCGGACCCGACCTCGTCGGGGGCCGGACGGTCGCGCCCGGCACCGTCGTCGCAGCGCACAGCACTGTGATCGTCCGATGAATCTCGACCGTCCGGACCAGCACCGACTCCGGTCAACGGAACACTCCTCCGGAGAATGACGCCGCGTGAGGCTTATGGAACATCCGGATGGGGGAATAGATGGGCTGAGGCAGTAGAGGACCCCGAGGAGCACCCAATGCCGAGCACCCCCCGCCCCGTCGTACCGGCCATCTCCGGTCTGACCCTCCGGGACACCAGCCCGGCAGCGCTCGCCGAGCGTCTCGTGCTGATCCTGCGCGACGTGCCGTTCCCGGCCCGCCGGTGGCAGGTGACCACCGCGGGGGACATCTACGGCTGCGACGGCGTGACCCGCGAGATCCTCGCCCGCCTGCCCGAGGCGGAGTACGCGACGCCGCAGGACCTGCTCGGCGTGCTCTCCGCCGTCCTCACCGGCCGGCCCGTCCCCGCCACCCCGGCGATGCGCGGAGCCGCCCCCGCCGGTCGGGCCACCCGCCCGGGTGCCCCGGCACGCATGCCGCACCGCTCGATCGCGGCCCGGCGTCCGAGCATGCCGCGCCCCGCCGCCTGAGTCGCGGGGCTCGACGCGGGGCTGCCGTCGCCCCGGGTCAGGCCCTCGTCCAGCGGCGGACGACCGTCTCGAACGGCACGTCGACCGCGTCGTCGCCCGGGATCAGGCGGTCGAGGTGTTCGCGCGCGGCCCGGCGGACCGCGTCCTGCTCTCCTGCGGAGAGCTCGAGGACTCCGCTGTAGGTGCAGACCATCCCCGCGACGTCGTCGCGCGACATGCGCCGCGTCCACGGCACCGTCACCGCGTCCGGCAGGTCGTCGACGAAGCCGTGGCCGGGCGGGAGGGCGACGTCGAACCCGCGTCGCGAGAGCGTCGCCGACCCGTCCGCGGCGGCCTTCCCGACGCCGCGGACCTCGGCGACCCAGGGCACCGTCGGGTCGGCACGGCTCCAGAGCAGCCCGAGCACCCCGCCCGGGCGCAGGACCCGGGCGATCTCGGCGGTCGCGACCGGTGGGTCGAACCAGTGCCAGGCCGACGAGGCGAGCACGGCGTCCACCGCGCCCGACGCCAGCGGGATCGCCTCGGCCACCCCGCGGACGGCGAGCGCGCCCGGCGTCGTCGCGATGAGGCGGGCGAGCATCCGGGGGTCGGGCTCCACGGCGACGACCGCGGGAGCCCCGGGGCGGGCCAGGACCGCGCGGGTGACCAGGCCGGTGCCCGCGGCGAGGTCGGCCACGCGGCGCGCGCCGGGCGGGACGACGTGGTCGAGGGCCTCCGGCGCCGGCGCGGGACGCAGGCGGTCGTACGCGTCGGCGCTCGTCCCGAAGGTGGTCGCGCGAGGCATGGACCCGACGGTAGCCGGGGGCGACCGTGCCGGGCCGGGCCGGACACCGGTGGTGATCGCGGAAACGACGAGGATCCGGACGCCAGGCGTCCGGATCCTCGTCGTCCTGGTGATCACGCCGCGACGCGGCGCCCCGAGGTCAGCTCGTCGGCGCGGTGAGGTCGTAGACCGTCGTGCCGCCCACCGTCGTCGCGGTGTAGTGCGCCTTCACCCAGGCGGTGATCTGGGAGCCGACCGAGTCGGAGCCGCCCTGCCCGCCCATGCCTCCGCCGTCGCCGGAGCTGACGAAGTAGTGCACGTCCCCGGCAGCGACCATGGCCTGGAACCCCGCGAGGGTCGGCGCGGCGTCCGAGCCGCTCCATCCGCCGATCGCCATGACCGCGGTGCCCGAGGACAGCTCGATCGACGCGGCGCTCTGCGAGCCGATGACCGCCGCGGACCAGGTCGTGCCCGAGGTCTGCAGCAGCGAGGTGAGCTCGGTCGACGTCGTCGTGCCTCCGGGGCCGCCCTGGCCGCCCCCACCGCCCTGTCCGCCCTGGGTGGACTGTCCGCCCTGGGTGGACCGATCGCCCTGGGGCGCTCCGCCCGCAGCTCCGCTCGGACGCTCTCCCGACGGCGGGGTGCCGCCTCCGGGGCCGCCCTGACCGCCGCCCATGCCCATGCCGTCGCCGGTCGAGGGACCCGCCGAGACGATCGAGCCGGAGTGCGTGGTGGCCGCGGTGTCCATCGCGTAGGCCACGGAGCCGCCCGCGCCGGCGAGCAGCGCGCTCAGCAGGAGGACCGGCAGCGCCCGGCGCAGCCACGCCCGACGGGTGACCAGGCCCGCCAGCATCAGCACCACCGCGACGGCGCCGGCGATCGCGACGACCCAGCGCAGCCAGGGGAGGAACTCCGGCGTGCGGCGCAGCAGGACGACGCTCCACGCGGTCGTCGCGGCGAGCGCGGCAGCCAGGGTGAGGCGGGCGAGGAGCTCCTCGCGGCGCCGGTGGAGCACCACCCCGCCGGCGGCGAGCGTGCCGGCGAGACCGGGAGCCATCGCGACCGCGTAGTAGGCGTGCACGGTTCCGCTCATGAAGCTGAAGACCAGGGCGTGGACCACGAGCCAGCCACCCCAGAGCAGCAGCGCGGCTCGGGTCCGGTCGGTGCGCGGCGCCCGCCGCGTGAGCCAGAGACCCGCCACCAGCACGACCAGCGCGGCCGGGAGCAGCCACGAGATCTGGCCGCCGAAGGACTCGTTGAACATCCGGGTGATGCCCGTCGAGCCGCCGAAGCCGGTGTTCCCGCTGCCGCCGCCCGGACCGCCGCTTCCGCCGTTGCCCGAGCCGCCGAAGATGCGCCCGAGGCCGTTGTAGCCGAGGACCAGGTCGAGGAACGAGTTGTCGGTGGAGCCTCCGATGTAGGGGCGGGAGTCGCTCGGCCAGAGGTCGACGAGCAGCACGTACCAGGCCACCGAGGCGATCATCGAGACCAGCCCGACGGCGAGCAGCACCAGGCGACGCCGCCAGGTCACCGCGGCGACGAGGACGACGACCAGCGCGAAGGCGGGCAGCACCAACCAGGCCTGCAGCATCTTCGTCAGGAACCCGAGGCCGAGCAGTGCGCCGGTGAGCGCCATCCAGCGCGGCCCGGACTTCTCGGCGGCGGCGTCGACGGCGCGGACCGCGGCGTACGCGGCGGCGACCATGCAGAGCACGAGCATCGCGTCCGGGTTGTTGAACCGGAACATCAGGACCGCGACCGGGGTGAGCGCCAGCGCGGCGCCCGCGATCAGACCCGCGCCCGGGCCTGCCCACCGCCGGACCGCGGACCGCAGCAGCGCCACGGACGCCACACCCATGAGCGCCTGCGGCGCGAGCATCGACCAGGCGTTGAACCCGAAGAGCCGGCCGGAGAGGCCCATGATCCAGAGTGCGGCCGGCGGCTTGTCGACGGTGATGAAGTTCGAGGAGTCCAGCGAGCCGAACAGCAGCGCCTTCCACGACTCGGTGCCTGCCTGGACCGCCGCGGCGTAGAAGGTGTTCGCGTCCCCGCTCGCCCCGAGGTTCCACAGGTAGAGCAGCGCCGTGCCCATCAGCAGTGCGAGCAGTGCCGGGCGCTCCCAGCGGGGCGCGTCCAGCGAGCCGCGCCAGAGCCGCGCGAGGGGGCGCGACGCCTGGGCGTGGCGCGCGCCCGTCCGACCGGGCACCGCGGGCGCCGGGCGCGGACCGGGGCGCGGACCGGGCCGGGGCACGGTGCGAAGGTCGGTCGTCGTCGTCATGGTGACGACTCTGCTGGCCCGCTCTGTCCGGTTCCTGGGCCGTCGTTGTGGGCCTGCTGTGAGGCCGCCCGGCCCGCTCACCCGGCCCCGGAACGGCGCGAGGGGAACCCTCGGCCGGATAGAGCGACCGGGAGTTCCCCTCGCGGATGGGACGGGTGGGTCAGCTGCCGGTGGCCGCCGCCGGCGGGGCGCCCGCCTCGCTCCTGCAGGCCGCGAGGGCCTTCTGCCAGGTGGCGGTGTCGATCCCGGGCGGGGCCTGGCCGGTCTGGGTCCCGCCCTGTCCGCCGGTCGGCGCCGCACCCGACGGCGGCGTCCCACCGCTCGGCGGGGTCCGACCGCCGGAGCCGGAGCCGGAGCCGGTCGGGCCTCCGGAGGGCTTCGTGACCCCGTTGCGGGTCATGCACTGGTCGAACGCCGTGTCCGTGGCGGCCGCGCTCGCGGTCGCCGTCGACGCCGTGCCCGTCGAGCTCCCGCTCGCCGCGTCGGCGGTGCCCGTGCCGCACGCGCCGAGCAGGGTGACCCCGGCCAGCGCGACGGCCGCGGTCCCGGCCCGCAGGCGCAGGGCCCGACGGCGGGTGGCGGGGGCAGCGGGGGTGACGGTCGCGTCCGTGCTCATCTCGACCTCCTCGTCCGCGCGGCGCCCTGCCGCGCGGACCCCGAGGTTCATCCGCTGACGTGGGCGGTGGGTGTGGTCACCGTGGGTGCCCGCTGGGCCGTGATGTGTGGCAGCTGTGGGGAGCGGGACCGGATCGACACGCGATACGTCGCACGTCACGGTGACGATCGTGCGCCGAGTGGGAACCATGAGGAGGTGAGCGGAGCCACGACGGGGCGGGTGCGCGTGGTCGCACGCTCGCTGCTCGCCGTGGTCTCGGCGGCCGTTCTCGCGGTCTCGGCGTTCGCGTGGATCCAGGTACGAGTTCTGGATCGATCCACCACGTCGGCCTCGGTCATCGGGGCGAGCGCCACCGCGCCGGCCGCCGAGCAGAACATCCTGCTGCTCGGCGTCGACAGCCGCACCGACCCGCAGGGCAACCCGCTTCCGCCCGCGCTGCTCGACGCGCTGCACGCCGGGGGCTCCGACGACGGCGGGGACACCGCCGACTCGATCATCGTCGTCCACGTCCCCGCGGGCGTCGGGCGGGCGACGGCCGTCTCGATCCCCCGGGACTCCTACGTCCAGGTCGCCGACGGGTACGGCAAGCACAAGATCAACTCAGCCTTCTCCCGCGCGGTGGCGTACACGACCGACTCCCTCACGAACGGCGACGCGGCGTCGGGCGCGCCGACCTCGCCGTTCGCGCCCGAGGCGGCCCCGGCCGCGTCGCCGAACGACCCGGCCGTGCGTCGCGCCGCCCTCGCGGCGGGCGCGCGTACCACCGTCGACACCGTCCAGGACCTCACCGGACTGAGGATCACCCACTTCGCGTCGGTGAACCTCGCCGGGTTCGCCGACGTCAGCCAGGCCATCGGTGGGGTGCCGGTCTGTCTGCGCGCCCCGGTGGACGACTCGTACTCGGGGCTGCGCCTCCCGGCGGGCCCCCAACTGGTCAGCGGCACGCAGGCGCTCGCGTTCGTCCGCCAGCGGCACGGACTGCCGAACGGCGACCTGGACCGCGTCGCGCGGCAGCAGGTCTTCCTCGCCGGGGCCACCAGCAAGCTGCTCTCGGCGGGCACGCTCGCCAACCCCTTCGCGCTCGACCGGCTGACCGGGGTCATGGCCCGCTCGGTCACCCTCGACTCCGGCTGGAACGTGCTCTCGTTCGCCACGCAGATGCAGGGCCTCTCGGCGGGCTCGGTCACCTTCCGCACGATCCCGACCGGGACGATCGAGCTCGCCACCCCCGAGGACGGCCAGGCCGTGAAGGTGGACCCGGCACAGGTCCGCTCCTTCGTGGGCGATGCGATCGACCTCGACGCCGGGATCGTGGCGCAGCCGCCCACGCCGTCCGACGCGGCCGTGACGCGCGCCGCCTCGCGGAGCGACGACGGGATGAACTCGACGGGCTCGAACTCGGGCTCGGCCTCGTCTGACTCGGGCTCGGGCTCGGCGAACTCGGGCTCGGACTCGGACTCGACGGACCCGTCGGCCGACGGCGCGGACCGGGCGACGACCACACCCGCGCCTGCGGTGCCCGTCCCACCGCCGATCACCGCCGCCGCGCCGGGGTGCGTCAACTAGGTGGGCCCCGGGCCCGGTGGGCTCCGATCGCCGCCGATGGTCACGAGGGCGGACTCCACCCGGCGTCGCGCAGCAGCCGGCGGATCGCGGGGCCCTTCGCCTCGGCGTAGTGGTTCATGTCCGGCCACTCCCGCCCGGCGAGCGCCCGCTTCGTCGCCTCGTACTCCCTCCGGGCCTCGGGATCGGCGCGGAGGTGGTCGCGCAGCAGGCGGTACTTCGCGACCTCGTCGTCGCCGGGCGCGTAGCAGTGGAGGTTGACCCGTTGCCCGCTGGTCTCCCGCAGCGCCCGGTGGCCGGGTTCGCGGACGCGCAGGTCGTAGCCGGCGGCCACGAGGTCGGGCAGGTACGCGGGCTCGTCGTCGGGGTCGTCGACACCCACGACGATGTCCACGACGTCCTTCGCGGCCAGCCCCGGCACCGACGTGGAGCCGATGTGCTCGACGAGCCGGGCGCGCTCGCCGAGGGTTGCCGCGATCCGGTCGCGGTGCTCCGCGAAGCGGGCCGGCCACCCGTCGTCGTACTCGACGACGACCGGCGTCACCGGCAGGCGGCCGTGGACGAGGACCGCGTCCAGGCGCGCGTCCACCCCGTCCGGGGTCACGACGGCGTCGGGCGCACCCGCGGCGAGGCGTGCTTCTCGCCCCAGGCCCGGAGCTCCCCGAGCACCGGCATCAGCTCGCGGCCGGCGTCGGTGAGGAGGTACTCGTCGCGCGGCGGGTGCTCCGAGTAGCGGCGCCGGTCGACGAGGCCGCTCTCCTCGAGGGAGCGCAGCCGCGCCGACAGACTCGCGCGGGGCGCGCCGGTGTTGACCTGGATGTCGTTGAACCGCCCCACGCCGAAGCCGAGCTCGCGCAGGGCCAGCAGGGCCCAGCGATCTCCGACCAGGCCCAGGGCGTCGGCGATCCCGCAGACCCGCGGTCCGGTCAGTGCAGCTTCTGAACTCACCGTGCTAGCCTACCGAGGGCAGCAAGTTCAGAAACTGAACTCTCTCGCGTGGAGGCTCGTCATGGCATCGGTACTCATCACCGGCGCGTCGAAGGGGATCGGGCGGGCGATCGCCACCGAGGCGGCCGCACGGGGCCACCGGGTCGTCGCCACGGCGCGTGACCCGCGCACGCTCGAGGACCTGGACCTGGACGTGGACCAGCGGCTCGCGCTCGACGTCACCGACCCGGAGAGCATCGCCGCGGCCGTCGCGGCGGCGGGGGAGATCGACACGCTGGTCTCCAACGCCGGCGTGATCTTCTACGCCGCGGTCGAGGCGACCCCGCCGGAGGAGCTGGCCCGGCTGTTCGACCGGAACACCCTCGGCGCGCTGCGGGTCGCGCAGGCCGTCATGCCCGGCATGCGGGAGCGGGGACACGGGCGACTGCTGTTCATGTCGAGCGTGGTCGGGCGCCTCGTGCTCCCGCCCAACGCCGCGTACGCCTCGACCAAGTGGGCGCTGGAGGCCCTCGTCGAGGCCCTCGCCGTCGAGACCGCGCCGCTCGGGCTGGAGACCGCGCTCCTCGAACCGGGCGCGGTGAGCTCGGGCGCGCTCGACGACGTCGACTGGTTCCGGCTGCCCGGCGACCCCTACGCGCACCTCGGGACGGGCGGGATCGACGGCCGGACCTTCGTGACGCCGGAGGAGGTCGCGGCCGCCGTCGTCGACGCGGTGGAGACGGAGCACCTGCCGCTGCGGATCCCCGTCGGCGCGCCCGCGAAGGCACTGCTCGCGGCCCGGCACGACGCCCCCGACGACGTCCCGTTCGTGCCGTAGGTGCCTGCGGCTCGTGAGCACTTTCCGGTGTCATAGCACCGGAAAGTGCTCACGAGCGCGGAGCGCACCTAACTGGACGGTGCCCGCTCGCTCCCGAGGGTGACGGGCACCTGATGCGGCTGCCCACCCTGCGACTGCACGGTCAACGTGACCTGGGCGCCGGGTTCCTGGGTGCGGATCGCGGCGATCAGCGAGTCGCCGTCGTCGATGACCCGCTCGTTGACGCGGGTGACGACGTCGCCCTGCTTGAGTCCCGCCGTGGCCGCCGCGCCCCCGGGGGTCACGGTGCCGATCGTGGCGCCGCTCTCGGTGGTCGCGCCGGACTGGTCCTGCGCGACGCCGATGCCCAGCACCGCCTGGTTGGCGAAGCCCTGCTTCGCGAGCTGGTCGCCGATCGTCTTCGCCTGGTTGATCGGGATGGCGAATCCGAGCCCGATCGAGCCGGACTGCTGGCCGCCTCCGCCACTGCCGCCGCCCGACGACGAGCCCAGCGACGCGATCGACGAGGTGATGCCGACGACGCGGCCGTCCATGTCGACCAGGGCGCCACCGGAGTTGCCGGGGTTGATCGCGGCGTCGGTCTGGATCGCGTCGGAGACCGTCGCCTGGCCCGAGCCCTGACCGCCGGCGACCACCGGGCGCTGCAAGGCGGAGACGATGCCCGAGGTCACCGTCCCGGACAGGCCCAGCGGTGAGCCGACGGCGACGACGCCCTGCCCGACCTGGAGCTGGCCGGAGTCGCCGAGGGCCACCGGGGTGAGGTTGGAGACGCCCTGGGCGCGCACGACGGCCAGGTCGGCGGTCGCGTCGGTCCCGACGACCTGCACCTGCGCGGTCTGCCCGTTCTGGAACACCGCCTGCAGCTGGGGCGCCGCCTGCGGTTGCTGCTGCTGTTCCTGCCCGCCGCCCAGGAGTCCGCCGAGGCCGCCCAGTCCGCCCTGGCCGCTCTCCTGCGACTGGGCCTGGCCCGCCTCGAGCACGTGGGCGTTGGTCAGGATGAGGCCGTCGGGGGAGATGATGATGCCGGAACCCTCACCGGACGCGCCGCGCAGCTGCACGACGCTCGGGAGCACCTTCTGGGCCACCGACTCGACGGACCCGGCCGGGGCGGTCGAGCCGGAGGACGAGGAACTGGAGGACCCGGCGAGCACCGAGCTCCCGCCGCCCGACGAGCCTGCGCTCGCGGCCTCGTAGCCGACGACGCCGCCGACCCCGCCCGCGACGAGCAGCGCGGCCAGCGCCGCCGAGACGAGCACGA
>NZ_DASXJS010000204.1:0-4923 GCF_036497245.1 Actinomycetospora sp.
CGACGGGCCCACGCCCGCCGAGCAGTTCTCCGCGATCACGCGTCGCGGGAACGCGACGTTGACCCAGGCCCGGGAGCAGTGGACCGGGCAGGCCGGCGAGATCGGCACCGCGGTGCGCGAGCGGGCCGGTCATGCCTGGGACAACCCGGAGCACGTCCTCGACGCGGTCTTCGACCTCGTCATCCGGCTGGTGGACCAGCAGCGCGAGTTCGCCCGGGGGGTGCTGCGCGCGACAAGCCAGATCCGGCGCTCCGCGGGAGCCGGCATCCAGGACTCGGTCAAGGCCGTCGACCTCGAGGTGCATCACGCCACCAGCTGGTCGGAGCGCCGCGCGAGCTGACCTGGGCTACCCGGCGACGGGGCCCAGGAGCCGCCGCAGCAGGTCGACTCGCGCGACCGCTGCGGCGGCTGGTGTGGGGTTCTCCGGCAGCTGGTCGTGTGATCACGGGGCCTACATCGACCGGCGCGTCCGTGGGCCACGTCGGCGCGACGCTGACCGGGCACGGCCGGGTCCGAGGTGGTCGTGCGGTTAGGGTCGCCGCTTCGCATCCGTGGAGGGGGACCGTCGATGCAGCCGATGATCGGCACCAAGGTCAAGGAACGGCACGCGCAGAAGTGGCTGGCGGCCATCGCGCCCCGGCTCTACCCGGGCGAGGTGGTGACCGCCCTCTCGAAGACCAACATGCTGCGTCCTCAGTGCGACGCCGTGGCGGTCACCAACGCACGCGTCGTCGCCTTCCTGGGGCTCGACGTCGAGACGGCCGGCTTCAAGCGGGAGGTCGTCGCCGACTCGATCGCCCGCGCGGACATCGTCAAGCGCACCTTCGGCGCGAACACGTTGATGATCACGACGCGAGGCGGCGAGGAGCTCGGACTCGGGGACCTGCCCGCGGCGGACCAGGAGATGGTTCTCGGCGTCGCACGCCACCTCGGCCTGACCGGTGCGGCACCGGAGGTGCGGCAGGCCGTGGCGCACCAGGCCGAGCTCGACCGGCGCAGCGACGCCGCGTGGGGCGGTATCGACGTCCTCGGATCGCAGCCCAGCGACAAGGCCTGGAAGGCGCTGAAGGATCACTGCTCGCCCGGCGAGGTGCCGTGGTTCGTCATCGGATCCGGGGCGGGTGGGGTCTTCGCCGCGTTCGACGACCGGGCCATGATCGTCAAGGTCGGCGGGATGACCAGCATGATGGCGGGCTCGTTCGGTGGGGGCCGGGTGACGACGTTCCCCTACGGTGAGATCACCGGGATCGAGTACAACTCGGGCCTCGCGAGCGGGGTGCTCGAAGTGCTGACACCGAGCTACAGCGGCACGGCCAACAAGGACTACTGGCGCGGGACGCGCAGCTCCCGCAACGCCGACGCGAACGACCCGTGGACCTTGTCGAACACGCTGCCGCTGGGGCGGGCGATCTACCAGCGCGCGCTCCCGCGGCTGAACGAGATGCGCGCCCGCATCGCGGAGGCCAAGCGCCCGACGGTCGTCGTCCCCGCGAGCCAGCCACAGCCGCCGTCCGGACCGTCCGGGGTGGCAGACGAGCTGGGCAAGCTCGCGGCGTTGCGCGACCAGGGCGTGCTGGAGGACCACGAGTTCCAGTCCGCGAAGCAACGCATCTTGGCTCGTCACGGCTTGGGCTGACCGACTCGCCTCAGCACTCGGACTTCGGGATGTACCCCTTCTGGCACCCGAGTCGTGCTGCAGATCGGAGCTCGACGGCTCCCGGCCCGCGGCGCGTCCCGGGTCGAGGTAGCCCTGGTACTCGGTACACGCCGAGTTGAAGACGCCGCGACCGACCGCGCGACGGCCGCACCCGGGGCCGGTGTCGGCGCCGGTGCGGGCGACCACATGGGTCGCGGTAGCCGTGCTTCGCGAGCTGGAGCGGGTGGACGACGCGGTCGTGCGCGTGGTCGTCGTCCGCGACGGCGAGGTGGAGGTCGGCGTCGTCGCCGCCGGGACGATCGGGGGTGCGACGGACGGCAGAGCGGGCGCCGCAAGAGGCGTCGGAGGCGGTGTCGTCGTGGAGCCCGCCGTCATCATCCCCGCCACGAGGAGGACGACGGCGGCTGCGGCAGCGACCGCCACCGTCACGACCAGTCGCCGTCGCGGCCGACCGACGCGATGAGCCGCGCGCGACCGCTTCGACGGCCGGGCGTGCGAGGTGGGCCGCCCCGTCTCGGCGGGAGCGGGGCCGGTCGACCGGGCTTGAGCGTCGTCGTCGGCGTCGGGGGTGTTCTCGGCGATATGCCGGGTCGGTGCCTCGTCGGAGTCCGGGGCCGCATGTCGGCCGGAGACCACTGTCGTCGCCTCGTCATCCGGCATCCGGGCCCCCTCGAGTCCATGGCGGACTACGTCACTGCTGGGCTCAACGCCGAATCACCCGTCCGGGTGACTCGATCGGACACGGACGATCCGCCGGGCCTGCAAGCGCATCAGCGACCCGAAAGGCCGGCGGGCGGGGTCTGGTCCCTCGACCGGAGTGGCAGGTCCGTCCATTCGGACGCATCGGGAGAAATGCGTAGAGCGCCACGGAGCGCCACAGAGAATCCTCATGGGCAGCGTAGACCGGTGCTCGAGGAGGAAAAGCCATGGACATCAAGTGGAGGTACGGCCTGATCGCGGTGATCGCTGCGCTGCTGGCGATCGTGGTGCTGGTGGTGGTCGCGATGTTCCGTTATCCGGCGGCCGAGGTGAACAACGTGGTCGGGACTGCTCTGGGGGCTATCGGCACCCTGGTCGGGGCCTACTTCGGGGTGCAGGTCGGCTCTGCGGGCAAGGCGGAGGCCGAGAAGGCCAAGGACGTGGCTCAGGAGCGGGTCGTCCAGCTGGCCGCCGCCGCGCCGGTCGAGACGGGGGTCCCGATCGTCAAAGCCTCCTGATCTTCGACGCTCGGCAGCTCTCCCCTTCGTGCCACAGCGCGGCGCCTCTCTCTTGACCACACCTTCACACCGAGGTCTCTCGTTGTGGAGGCAGTCGGTACCGAGGGGGGATCGGGATGACATCTCGGCACGGAGCGCAGCCACCGGAGGCGTCCAAGCTCGTCGTGATCGGCGTGCTTCTCGCCCTCGCGGCGTTGATCTTCAGCTTCTTCGCCCAGCCGCTCGCGTTCCTGTTCCTCGTGGCGTCCCTGATCATCGGGATCGTCGTGCTGGTCAGGGCGCGGAGTGGCCGGGGCGGCAGGAGCCCGGCGATCGCGATGATCGCGGTCTCGATCCTGGCGTTCATCATCGCCGTGGCGACGAGCCCGGCGACACCACAGCCGGCGCCGGTCGCCGCGCCCGCGAGCGTGCCACCGCCGATCGACCCGAACCTACTGCCCGCTGACGTCGTCGTCGCGAATGTGCAGTCACCGGACAACCTGATCACGACGGCGGGCCGGCGCCTGCACGTGACGATGATGCAGGGTCACCCGGCCGCCGACGCCTGCCAGACGGGCACGAACGCGGCCACCGCCACCAGGCTCGTGCAGAACCAGCAGGTCCATGTCAGCGCGCCGGACCCGGTCCACCTCGACGTGGCCTCGGCGGTCCCGCCGGGGTTCCAGCCGGTGGTGCTGACGCTGCCCGACGGCACGGACTACGCGCAGACCTGGGCCCAGAACGCCGCGGAGAACTGGCAGTCGGAGTGTGTGACTACCGAGCCGGCGCCGACGTCGGAGGCCGCGGCCCCGACGACCACCACCTCCTCGGACATCGACGTCGACCGCCCCTACGTGCCGGCGCCCGACACCCACGTCAACACGAGGGTCCACACCGGGCACTCCGGTCACCCGTGCCTGCCGGGGGAGCGCGACGGCGACCACGACGGGTACTGCGGGGAGTAGGCGCCCGGGGGTCTCGGCGTCGGAGGTCGACATGGCCGGGGGACGGCACCGGCGGTGGGTCGCCGGACCGCAACCGTGACGCCACGTACGCACGGACCGCTCGGGTCCTCGGCGGGCGGGTCAGCTCGCCCGGCCGGGAGCGGGCCACCAGTCGATGTCGGCCACCGGGGTCGCCGGCGTACCGGTGAGGCGCGGCACGACATCGGTGACCGTCGCGAGCCCGCCCTGTGCGATCGCCAGGTACCAGGAGATCCAGCTCTCGATCTGCTCGCCGGACAAGCCCAGGTGCCGGCGTCGGGCGAACGCCTCCTCCGGGGTCTCGGCCACGTAGCGGTACGGACGGCCGCTTGCCACGGCGATCTGCCCGATCTCCTCCTCGAGGGTCAGCGCCTCCGGGCCGGTGACCTCGAGGACGGCGTCGTCGTGCCCGCCGTCGTCGTGGACGATCAGGCCGGTGATCACCGCGGCGATGTCCTCGTGCGCGACGAAGGCGACCCGCCCTGACCCGCCAGGGCCGCGCACGACGAGCTCGTCGTCGGCGAGCGACGCCGGCGTCGAGGCGTAGATGCCGGCCCGGACCACCGTGTGGCGGACCGGCGCCGAGGCGAGGAACTGTTCGGTGAGCCAGTGGTCGCGGGCGTTGCGGTAGACGGCATCGGGCGCCGCCCCGAGCAGCGATACGTAGAGCACCCGCTCCACCCCGGCCTCGGCCGCGGCCTCCACCACGGTGGCATGCTCCTCGAGCCGCCGGCCGGTGGGCCGCCCGGACACCAGCACGAGCGTCGACGCGCCCTCGACCGCCGCGCGCATCGCAGAGTGGTCCGCGTAGGCGGCCGGGCCACGGTGCAGCGCTCCGGGCAGCTCGGGGAGCCGTGCGGGGTCGCGACCGACCAGGAGTTGTGGGATGTCCTGCTCGGCCAGCCGGCGGGCCACCCGGCTGCCGAGGGCACCGGTGGCGCCGGTGACCGCCACGGTGACGTGGTCTCGGGTCGGCATCGATCGATCCTCCGTCCTCGGGCTCGTGATCACAGTGTCGGGGGTCCGCCTACCGAGGCCCGGCTGCGCCGTCGGGGTCCACTGCTCACTCGTTCGAGTGGTCCGGTGC
>NZ_DASXJS010000205.1:0-5540 GCF_036497245.1 Actinomycetospora sp.
CCCGGCGGCATCGGAGGGTTCCGCCGTGCCGGCCGCGCCGGAGGCCCCGGCGGTCGCGCCCGCGGCGGTGGAGGCGCCGGCGGTCGCGCCCGAGACTCCCGCCCCGGCACCCGAGCCGCGCGACGCCCCGTCGTCGGGAACCGACGGGCCCACCGGGCGCCCCGGCGACCTGCCGCCGTCGCCCGCGGATCTCCCGGTCGACCACGACGACCGCGAACACGTCGTCGGACTGCTGCAGGAGGCGGTGTCGCGCGGCCTGCTCGGCACCCTCGAGTTCGACCGGCGCTCGGGCCTCGCCACCACCGCGCGCACCCGGCGCGAGCTGAACGGGCTGGTCGTCGACCTGCCCCTCGAGCACCCCGACCGCGCCCGGGCCCGGACCGCCGCCGAGTCCCGCCCCCGCGCCGCGACCCCGCCGCCCGACGACACCCGTGCCGCCTACGCGGCCGGGGACACGAGCGGGACCGTCGCCCTGCACGCCGCGATGAGCTCGATCAAGCGGTCCGGGGCGTGGGCGGTCCCGCGCCGGCTGGAGATCGACGGCTGGATGGGCTCGGCCGAACTGGACCTGACCGAGGCCGTCATCGATCACGAGGTCGTCGAGATCGACGTCGACATGACCCTGGGCTCGGTCGAGCTGCGCCTGCCCGACACCGCGAGCGCCTCCCTCGACGCGGTCAGCGCCACGGCAGGCAGCGTCGAGGACAAGCGCCGCAGCGGGCGAGCGGCCGGTCGGCCGCACGTCGTCGTGACCGGGAAGGTCGCCTTCGGCTCCGTCGAGGTGAAGGGCCCGAAGTGGTGGAAGAACTGACCGGACGCCGGTAGCCGCACCCTCAGGTGGCCGGGCCTCAGGTGAAGGCGCTGTATCCGGTGATCTCCCGGCCCACGATGAGCGTCTGCATCGTCTCGGTGCCCTCGAAGGTGTGCACCGACTCGATGTCGGCCATGTGCCGCATCACGTGGTTGTCGAGCAGGATGCCGTTGCCGCCGAGCAGGTCGCGGGCCTCGGAGAGGATCCAGCGGGCCTTGCGGGTGTTGTTCATCTTGGCGAGCCCGGCGATGACCGGGCCGGCCCGGCCGTCCTGCGCGAGGTGGGCGATCTGCATGCAGTAGAGCTGCATGCCCGTCAGCTCCGCCAGCATCCGGACGAGGCGCTCCTGGACGATCTGGAAGCTCGCGAGCGGCCGGCCGAACTGGTGGCGCTCGAGCGTGTAGCGCAGGGCCGCGTCGTACGCGGCGGTGGCGTGGCCGAGCGCGAGCCAGGCACAGGTCCCGCGCGTGGTGGCGAGCAGGCGGGTGGTGTCGGCGAAGCTCTGCGCACCGGGGAGCCGGTCGGTCTCCGGGACGCGGACGCCCTCGAGCTCGATGTCCGCCTGCCACACCGAGCGCATCGACCCCTTCCGCGGGATGACGCTGGCGGCGTAGCCGGGGGTGGTCGTGTCGACGACGAACCCGAGCACCTTCTCCGAGTCGGTGTCACGGGCCCACACGATCGTCCGCCCCGCGATGCTGCCGTTCCCGATCCACCGCTTCGCGCCGTCGATCACCCAGTGGTCGCCGTCGCGGCGCGCCGTCGTCTCCAGGGCGACCGAGTCCGAGCCGTGGTCGGGCTCGGTGAGGGCGAACGCGCCCACGGTCTCCAGGCGGGCCATCGCCGGGAGGAACCGCTCCTTCTGTTCCTCCGAGCCCAGCTCGTCGATCGTCTTCATCGCGAGCCCGGAGTGCACGACGAGGAAGACCGCGAGGCTGCCGTCGCCACGGGCCATCTCCATGTTGACCAGGCCCGACGTCAACGGGTCGAGCCCGGCGCCGCCGTGCGCGGCGACGTCGTCGCCGACGATCCCGAGGTCGGCCGCCTGCCGGATCAGGTCCCAGGACATCTCGGCGGCGTCCCACGCGGCGGGCGCCGCGGGCAGTACCTCGTGGTCGACGAAGCGGCGCACCGCCATGAACGTGTCCCACTGCTGCGAGGTGAACCGGTCGCGCACCGAGAAGAAGTCGGTGCCGAGCGACTCGCTCAGCTGGTCGGGCACGCCCGAAGGGTCGGCATCGAGCGAGGTGTCGACGGCCATCGTTGCTCCCGGGGGACGGTGGGTGGCGGCTGGAGTGCCCGTCGTCATGCCCCGGCAATCCCCCGCGCCCGGTGGAGATCGCGGAGCAGCGCGATCTCGGCACCGTGGTGGATGACCTCGCGATGGATGTGCAGCACGAGGACGGCCAGGGACTCCGCGGCGTACGGCCCCTCGGCGGGCCCGCACGGGCGGGTGAGCCCGTCCTCCCCGAGCCCGCGGACCCCCTCGATCCACCCGGCGTAGGCCGCGTCGAGCTGGGCGAGCGCCTCGTTCGCGGTCGCGGCGTAAGGGTGGGAGTCGTAGTCGGTGGGCGGACCGCCGAAGTGGCTCGCCGTGCGCATCGCGAACACCCCGACGATCACGTGGGCGAGGCGCCACGCGATCGTCGTGACCGGGGGCGGCTCCGGCGTCGGGAACGCGAAGTCGATGACCATCGCGCCCCCGCCGATCGGTGCCGTCCTCGCCTCGGCCCGGGGCCGGACGTTCCAGGCGCCCGGCGCGGGCTCCCAGCGGTACTCGTCGTCGGTGAGCCCGTCGAGGCGCGGGCGCAGCGCGTGCTCCCAGTGGAACCTCAGCTGGTCGAGCAGCAGGTCGTTCCAGGTCATCGTCGCTCCCCCTCCGACACCCGGGACCGTATCGGCGGGGCCCGACAGCCAGGTGTTCAGCGTCGCAGCGTGCGCCGGGCCAGCAGGACGAGCCCGATCCCCAGCAGCACACCGTGGGCGATGCGGATCTCCGGGTCGGCGAAGAACTGCGGCAGGAACCCGACCATCGCGATCGCGAACGGGACGCCCGCGGCACCCTTCCGGACCGCGACCAGCACCCCGGCGACCGCCAGGGCCACGAGCCCGGCGACGAACACCACCGCGGCGGCCGGCCCGAGACGCACGGCCTCGGCGACCTCCATGAGCTGCTCGCCCGCCATGCGCTGCCCGAGGACGTGCAGCGCGAACACCTCCGCGCCGTAGTACGGCAGCACGAGACCGGCCCCGACCCACCAGGTGATCTCGGCGGCGCGCCCGAACGACCGCATCGCCAGGCCCACCAGCACGAACCCGGCCACGGCCGCGAGGTGGGCGACCACCCAGGCGGGTGAGGAGAACGCCGCGGCCGCGCCCGCCGAGGTGGCGTCCCCCTGCGGCCGCACGACGGGATAGACGACGAAGAGCACCCCGGCGAGCGTGAGCAGGACCGCGGACGGGGTGACGCGAACGGCGGTAGGGGGACGGGCGGGAGCTGGGGCGGTGACCATGGCGGACCTCCGATGCGAGAGCAGTGCTCACAGCATCTGCGAGAGCGCCGCTCTCGTCAAGAGCATTGCTCTCGCAACGCGGAGGAGTCCTCTTCGGCGGGCCGCCCCTTGCGCCTTCGCCACCTCCCGTATTTAATCGAGAAGGCAATTAACCAACCTGTTAGATACGGCGGAGCATGCCCACCGACGAGCTCAGCGCGACGTTCGCCGCACTCGCCGACCCGACCCGTCGGTCGATCCTGACCCGGCTCTCCGAGGGCGAGGCGACGGTCAACGAGCTGGCCTCCGCCTTCCCGATCAGCCTGCCCGCGGTCTCCCGGCACCTCAAAGTGCTCGAGCACGCCGGCCTGATCAGCCGGAGCCGGGACGCGCAGTGGCGCCGCAACCGGCTCCGGGCCGAACCGTTCGACGAGGCCGTGGCCTGGATGCAGTCGCGGACACGAGCCTGGCAGTCCCGCCTGGATCGACTGGACGCGCACCTGCGCCGGCCGGGAGAAGCCCTGGAGCAAGGAGACCGGTGATGAGCGAACACGCCCCGACGACCGCCGACGGGTACGTCCTGATCACCCGCGAGTTCGGCGCGCCCCCCGCCGAGGTCTTCCGGGCCTGGACGGACCCCGAGACGCTCGCCGCCTGGTACGGCCCGGAACAGGCCGAGACGCCGCCCGAGCGGGTCCACATCGACCTGCGCGTCGGCGGACGCTATGAGCTCACGATGCTGCTGCCCGGCGGGCGCGAGTTCACCGTCGCCTACGAGATCGTCGAGCTGGTGGAGCCCGAACTGCTCGTCCTGCGCTCCGACCCGATGCCCGAGATGGGCATGACCGAGCCGGCCACCCTGCGGGTGGAGCTCCACGAGCACGGACCGGGGACCCGCATGACGCTCCGGGACGGGCCGTACCCGACCCCGGGACGCGACGGGGCCGAGGCCGGCTGGACGTCCGCCGCCGCGGCGCTGGCGAAGCTGCTCGAAGCCGGGTGACGGCCGAGGTCGTCCGCTGCCCAGCCGTCGATCAACGGGTACGCATCGGGCTTGCGAGGCAGACCGGGCCCGGTGAGTACCCGATGATCTTGCGAACCGCGCCGCCACATCCCAGACACGGCAGAAGGCGCCGGTCACGGGCGCACGGCGTCGTGACCAGCGCCTCCTACGGCCGCTGGGGAGCGGGGTCCGATCAGGCGATGTGACGCCCGGAGATGGAGCGGGCGATGACGAGCTGCTGGATCTGCTCGGTGCCCTCGAAGATGTCGTAGATCTTCGAATCGCGGTGCATGCGCTCCACGGGGTGCTCCCGGGAGTAGCCGGCGCCGCCGAGGATCTGGATCGCGCGCTCGGTGGCCCACACCGCGGTGCGGCCGGCCTTGAGCTTGGACATGGAGCCCTCGCCCGCCTCGAACGGCACGCCGTTGCGGCCCATCCACGCCGCCCGCCAGACCAGCATCCGGGCGGCGTCGATCTCGGTCTTCATGTCGGCGAGGGTGAACGCGATCGACTGGTTGTCGATGATCGGCCGCCCGAACGTCTCGCGGCCCTTCGCGTACTCCAGCGCGTACTCGTACGCCGCGCGGGCGATGCCGACGGCCTGGGAGCCGACCGTCGGGCGCGACAGCTCGAAGGTCTGCATGGCGGACGAGCCCGAGGACCGCTGTCCCTCGCGCGCCCGCGCGAGACGCTCGTCGAGCTTCTCCTTGCCGCCGAGGAGGCAGGAACCGGGGACGACGACGTCGTCGAGGAAGACGTCGGCGGTGTGCGAGGCGCGCAGCCCCATCTTCTTGATCTTGCGGGTGGACTCCAGGCCCGGCGTCCCGGGCGGCACGACGAACGCGGCCTGTCCCCGGCTGCCGAGCGATGAGTCGACGACGGCCTGCACCACGTGGATGTTCGCGATCCCGCCGTTGGTCGCCCAGGCCTTCTGGCCGGTGAGCGTCCACTGGTCCTTGGCCTCGTCGTAGACCGCCCGGGTCCGCATCGCCGAGACGTCGGAGCCCGACTCCGGCTCGGACGAGCAGAACGCCGCGACCGCGACGTCGGAGGCGTCGCCGTAGCACTGCGGGATGAACTCGACCATCTGCTCGGGCGTGCCCGAGGAGAAGATGCCCGCGACGGCGAGGGTGGTCCCGAAGATCGCCATCCCGATGCCGCCGTCGCCCCAGAAGAGCTCCTCGTTGACGATCGGCAGCGACAGCCCGGTCTCGTCACCCCAGAAGGACGCGAG
>NZ_DASXJS010000206.1:0-8456 GCF_036497245.1 Actinomycetospora sp.
ATCGACGGCGAGCACTTCGAGGACGCCCTCGACGCCGCCAAGGACGCGAAGGGCGCCACCACCGACCTGGAACTCGACGCCGACGACATGCGCAAGCTCGTCGAGGCGTTCAAGGAGATCGTGGTGGAGCAGGCCGGCCGCGAGTTCCCGCAAGACCCGCGCGAGCAGCTCGACCTCGCGATCGAAGCCGTCTTCAACTCCTGGAACTCCGACCGCGCGAAGCTCTACAGAAGACAAGAGCGCATCCCCGCCGACCTCGGCACCGCCGTCAACATCTGTTCGATGGTTTTCGGCAACCTCGACATGGCCTCGGGCACCGGCGTTGCGTTCACCCGCGACCCGGCCTCGGGTGCGCCCGGCGTGTACGGCGACTACCTGCAGAACGCCCAGGGCGAGGACGTGGTCGCCGGCATCCGCAACACGGTGCCGCTGGCCGATCTGGAGGGCCTCGACAAGAAGTCCTACGGCGAGCTGATGACGATCATGAAGACGCTCGAGGACCACTACCGCGACCTGTGCGACATCGAGTTCACCATCGAGCGCGGCAAGCTCTGGATGCTGCAGACCCGGGTCGGCAAGCGCACGGCGGCGGCGGCCTTCACCGTCGCCACCCAGCTCGTCGACGAGGGCCTCATCGACATGGACGAGGCGCTGCGGCGGGTCACCGGCGCGCAGCTGGCCAACCTGATGTTCCCCCGCTTCGACCGCGACGCGGAGAAGGAGCTGCTGACCACGGGCATGAACGCCTCGCCGGGCGCGGCCACCGGCACCGCGGTGTTCGACTCCCCCACCGCGGTCCGGCGCGCGAAGGCCGGGGAGAAGGTCATCCTGGTGCGCCGCGAGACCACCCCCGACGACCTCGACGGCATGATCGCCGCGCAGGGCGTGCTCACCAGCCGGGGTGGGCGCACCTCGCACGCCGCCGTCGTCGCGCGCGGCATGGGCAAGACCGCGGTGTGCGGCGCGGAGGAGCTCGAGGTCGACGTCCGGGCGAAGAAGATCACGCTGCCGGACGATCGCGAGGTGGTCGAGGGCGACATGCTCTCCATCGACGGCACCAATGGCGAGGTCTACCTCGGTGAGGTGCCCGTGGTGGCGAGCCCGGTGATGGCGTACTTCGAGGGCTCGACGGGCCTCGCGGAGAACGACGACCTGGTCGCCGCGGTCGACCGGATCATGCGGCACGCCGACGCCGGGCGACGGCTGCGCGTCCGGGTCAACGCCGACACCGGTGAGGACTGCGCCACCGCCCGCACGTTCGGCGCCGAGGGCGTGGGCCTGTGCCGGACCGAGCACATGTTCCTCGGCGAGCGACGGGAGATCGTGGAGGCCATCGTGCTCGCGGAGACCCGCGAGGAGCGGGAGGAGTCGCTGGCCGCGCTGCTCCCCCTGCAGATCGAGGACTTCACCGCCATCTTCCGGGCCATGGAGGGGCTGCCGGTGACGATCCGGCTGCTCGACCCGCCGCTGCACGAGTTCCTGCCCGACTACACCGATCTGTCGGTCGAGGTCGCGCTGGCCCGGGAGCGCGGCACCGTGACCCAGGAGCAGGAGGACCTGCTCGTCGCCGTGCGCAGGCTGCACGAGCAGAACCCGATGCTCGGCCTGCGTGGCGTCCGCCTCGGCATCGCGGTGCCCGGCCTGTTCGCCATGCAGGTCCGGGCGATCACCCGGGCCGCCGCCGCGCTCGCCGGTGAGGGCATCTCGGTGGAACCGGAGATCATGGTGCCGCTCGTCGGCACGGTGCAGGAGCTGCAGGCCGTCGCCGCGGAGATCGCCGAGGTGGTCGCCGAGCCCGAGTCGCAGGTCGACGGGGGCCCGGTGCACCACCAGGTCGGGACGATGATCGAGCTACCGCGCGCGGCGCTCGTCGCCGCCCAGATCGCCGAGGTCGCGCAGTTCTTCTCGTTCGGCACCAACGACCTCACCCAGACCACGTGGGGGTTCTCCCGCGACGACGTCGAGAGCTCGTTCTTCTCCGACTACCTGGAATCGGGCATCTTCGGGGTGTCGCCGTTCGAGTCGCTCGACACCGAGGGCGTCGGTGAGCTGGTGGAGATCGCGTCGTGGCGGGGCCGGGAGGTGCGGCACGACCTCAAGCTCGGCATCTGCGGCGAGCACGGCGGCGATCCGGACTCGGTGCACTTCTTCCACCGGGCCGGGCTCGACTACGTGTCCTGCTCGCCGTTCCGGATTCCGGTCGCGCGTCTGGAGGCGGGACGCGCCGCGATGGAGGGCTGAGGCCTAGGTCCAGACGACGTTCTTGCAGACCACCCGGGCCGGGCATCCGGCGAGCACGGTGCCCGGCTCGGTGAACTCCCCGGAGACGACCGCGCCCGCCGCGACGGCGGTGTCGTCGGGGATCACCGCGCCCTTGAGGATCGTGGCGCGCGACCCGATCCAGACGTGGTTCCCGATGCTGATCGGCCCGGAGGTGGGGCGCACCTCACCGTCGACGATGACCTCGTGGAAGTCCTCGTCGAGCAGCTGGACGTCCCACGAGATCGCGCAGTCGTCGCCGACCGAGATGGAGTTCATCGCGACGATCGTGGTGTTCGGCGAGAAGTAGCTGCGGGCGCCGATCGACAGCCGGGCACCCTCCCCGATCGCCCATCCGGCGCCGACCCCGACCTGCACGTTGCCCCGGAGCTCGAGCTCGCCGTCGATCCGCAGCAGCCCACCCTGGTCACCGCGGGCGAAGCCGAACTCGTGCGTGCCGAGCCGCAGGCGGGCGTCCGGCGTGCAGAACGAGATCCGCTCCGGGTGGTGGACCATGAACCCCCGGGACGCGGTGAGCCGGGAGGGGCGGCGGGCGGCCAGGGTGCGCGGCAGCGACACCCGGAACTCGCCGAACAGGGCATCGCTCGCGCGGGACATGCCCGAGGCATCGGGGCCCTCCGGAGATCCGTTACGCCGAGCGCCGCGCCTCACCCGCCGGTGTCAGCCCGAATCCCGGGTAGCCGGCCGCGGCCTCGTCGTCGCACGTCCGCCGGTAGTGGTTCATGCCGCCGGCGAACGGCAGGAAGACGCGCGGCTTGCCGGGGACGTTCGCCCCCAGGTACCAGGAGGTCGCCGCCTGCGGGAGCAGCGTCGCGTCCGCGGCCTCCCGCACGCGGGCGGCCCAGACGTCCTGCGCGGCCTCGGTCGGCTCGGCGGTCTCCCCGGTGTCGCGCAGCTGCACGAGCAGGTCCGCGATCCAGTCGACGTGCTGCTCGATGGCGGTGGGCATGTTGGTCAGCACCGAAGGGCTGCCGGGCCCGGTGATCGTGAACAGATCGGGGAACCCGGCGACGCCGAGCCCGAGGTGGGTCCGCGGGCCGTCCGCCCAGGCGTCGCGCAGCGCCACGTCGTCGCGCCCGCGGATGTCGATCGAGAGCAGCGGCCCGGTCAGCGCGTCGAACCCGGTGGCGAACACCAGGACGTCGAGCTCGTGCTCCTCCCCCGACCCGAGGCGGATGCCGGCGGGCGTCACGGTCGCGATCGGGTCGGCCCGGACGTCGACCAGCGACACGTCGTCGCGGTTGTAGGTCTCGAAGTACCCGGTGTCGATCGGCGGGCGCTTGGTGGCGAACGGATGGTCCCGGGGCGTCAGGGTCTCCGCCGTCGCCGGGTCGGACACCGTCTCGTGGATCTTCTCGCGGATGAAGTCCGAGGCGGTCTCGTTGACGGCGGGGTCGCTGAGCATGTCCTTGACGACGGCCCGGAAGCGCAGCCCGCCCCGCTGCCAGGCGGACTCGTAGACGCCGCGACGGTCGTCGTCGGAGAGCGCCAGGGCGTCGACGTCGGCGACGAGGAAGGGGTGCCCGTTGGTCGACTCGCGCTGCACACGGCGGATCTCCGGGTAGTCGGCCTTGGTGGCGGCCACCTCGGCGTCGCTCACCGGGGCGTTCCGGGCGGGGATCGAGTAGTTCGCGGTGCGCTGGAAGACGGTGAGGTGCCCACCCGGGCCGCCCGAGACGCCCTCCGCGAGCACCGGGACCGCCTGGATGCCGGTCGACCCGGTGCCGACGATCCCGACCCGCTTCCCCGCGACGTCGACGCCGTCGTGGGGCCAGCGGCCGGTGTGGTGCCAGTCCCCCGCGAAGTCGTCGAGTCCGGGCAGGTCCGGGACGTTCGCGGCCGACAGGCACCCGACCGCGGTCACCAGCCAGCGGCAGCGTCGTTCCCGGCCGTCGGTGTCAGTGACCGACCAGCCGTCGCCGGTGCGGACCGCGGACGCGACCCGCACCCCGAACTCGATGTCCCGACGCAGGTCGTGGCGGTCCGCGACGTGCTCCAGGTAGGCGAGGATCTCGGGCTGGCGCGGGTAGCGCTCCGTCCAGCCCCACTCCTGCTCGAGTCCGGGGTCGAACGAGTAGCAGTAGTAGTAGCTCTCGGAGTCGCAGCGCGCGCCCGGGTAGCGGTTCCAGTACCAGGTGCCGCCGACCCCGTCGGCCGCCTCCAGCACCCGAGCCGAGAACCCGAGGGAGCGCAGCCGGTGCAGCATGTAGAGCCCGGCGAAGCCGGCTCCGATCACGAGGACGTCGTGCTCACCCCGGACGTGGTCGCCGTCACGCATGCCTCCGAGGGTGCCTCACCCGGAGGTCCCCCGCTCGGGGAGAGCACGGCTCAGGGGCGGACCTCGTACACGAGGTTCAGCGGGGTCTCGGCGGCGCACCGGAATTGGGTGAAGCCCGCGTCGGTCGCGACCCGCTCCATCGCCGCGGGCCCCGCCGGGGCCCCGAGCGTGTATCCGCCGGCCCGCGAGCGGGCAGAGGGGACGCAGAGGAAGCTCGAGAGTCGGTCGCGGTGCGCGCCGCGAGGGTCCCCGGATCCGATCGTCGCCCGCCCCGGTCCCGCCCTCACGTCGGACCCGGTACAGGCAGGGCCGGGACCGGCCGGTAGACCGCGAACTACGTACGCGGTGCGACCATCTGCGCCGGACGGAGCACGCCGATGGACTCGGCGCGCCGCACGGCGGCGAGTCGGTCGGTGACGCCGAGCTTGACGTAGACCCGTTGCAGATGTTTCTGCACGGTGCGCTCGCTGATCGCCATTCTCCGGCCGATCGCGGCGGCGGTGAGGCCCTGCCCGAGAAGATCGAGGGTGACGGTTTCCCGGGGCGTGAAGCACACGGCTCCCCAGTCGTCGACCGAGATCCGTCGTCGGGCGCGGTCGAATTCGTGGATCTGTCGGTCGACCCCGATCAGCAGCCGCCGGACGCGCTCGGCCAGTTCGACCTCGGCCGGCCCGAACTCGTCGTCCCGGTCGAGCACGAACGCGCGGTGGCCCCAGGGACCGAACACGAGCGGCACCGCCAGCTGGTCGCGCACACCGCCCCATCGACGACCCAGCTCCCGCCACTCCGCCACGACCTCGGCCCCGGCGAACTGCTCCGGGACGGCGCTGACCTGCAGACATCGTGGTTCACCGGTGGCGATGTAGAAGCGCAGCAGCGGATGGCGGGTCGGGGCGTGCTCGCGGGCCCAGGCCCGGATCTCCGCCTCGTGGGGACCGTAGTGCTCGGGCGGCCACAGGTGGGAGATGAGCACCTCGGGGCTGGTCGACATGCTCAGCGACGCACCGACCGCCCCGAACGTGCGCACCAGCAGTTCGCAGACCTCTCGATGCGGCCATCCGGTGTAGGGACGGGTGATCGCATCGGCGGCGAAATCGATCCACACATCGGCACGCCGAATCATCGACTGCTCGGTCATGGCGCCGCCCCCTCCCCGCAGGGAGCCCTTGGAATGACCACGATATAGCGCATTCCGGACAGGCGGTACCCGCACCACGAAGCGCAGTCGGGGCGACACTCGCTGCCGAAACCCACACGATTTTCCGTCGCCGATACCCTCGCCGCACCCGGGACCGGGAGGAGCCGTGGCCGAGCAGACCCGAACCGACCTGCCGTGGGCGGTCAACACCTCGATCCTCCTTCCCGACGTCCCGGTGCTCGACCGTGCCGGGCGGGCGCGCCGGGACGGGTCCACCGCGATCGAGTCGTGGTGGCCGTTCGCCTCGGCCGGACCGGGCGACGCGGAGGTCGACGCGTTCGTGGCCTCCGTGACCGACGCGGGCATCGAGCTGATCGCCATGAACCTGTTCGGCGGGGACCTGGCCGCGGGCGAGCGGGGTATCGCCGCGGTGCCGGGACGCCGCGCGGAGTTCGACGACTCGCTCGCCGTCGCCCTCGAGATCGGCCGCCGGCTCGGGACGCGGATGTTCAACACCCTCGTCGGGACGGGGCCGCTGCGCGATCTCGCCGTCGATCGGCTGGCGGAGGCGTCACGCCGCGCCGCGGCCGACGGGCGGCGCATCCTCCTCGAGCCGCTCAGCGCCGTCGACGACTACCCGATCACCAGCGCGGAGGACGCGCTCGGGCTCGCCAGAGTCCTCGGTCCGGGCGCGGGGATGCTCGCCGACCTCTACCACCTCGCGGTCAACGGCGAGGACGTCGACGCGGCAATCGCGGCGCACGGGGCGGAGTTCGCGCACGTGCAGGTCGCGGACGCGCCCGGGCGCGGGGCGCCGGGCACCGGGTCGCTGCCGCTGTCGCGGTGGCTCGAGGCGCTGCCCGGCGCGGGGTACGGCGGGTGGGTGGCGCTGGAGCACCTGCCGTCGTGACCCCTCGGCGCTGACCGGTGGTCAGTGCTCGAGCACGAGCCGCAGCACGAGCACGACGCATCCGAGCACGCCTGCTCCGACCGCACCGGCGAGCACGGCCCACCACCGGTGCAGGGCCCGCCACCCGCCGACGCCGCCGAGGACCACCAGGACGGCGAGCCCCAGGTCGACGACGAGACCCACGGCGTCGTCGGGGTCGCCGAGACCGGTCAGCCCGACGACCGCGACCACGATCAGCGGGGCAGGCGCGAGCAGCAGGAACTGCGCCGCGTGGCCGGTCAGCGCGGCCAGCCGGGCGCGCGTCGGCGGGCGACGCTCGGCGCTCACCGAGGCCAGGACCGAGGCGAACAGGTGCGCGGCGAACGTCGCGATCAACGGTCCGAGGACGATCAGCGCGGCGTCGGCGATGTCGGCGACACCGTCGTCGAGGGCCACGACGAGGACGGTCAGCAGCACCACCGTCCCGTAGACCGCCGGCTCCACGTCGAGCCGGAACCGTCCGCGTCCGACCAGCGCGACGCGCTCGTCCTCGCTCACCTGCGCCACCGGCGCCCCCTTCCGTCGCTCCGGGAGACGCGCCACCCGGCGGGGGATGACGGCGGTGCGGGGCCCGGGAGATCCGGATCTAGGCGCGCGGGCGGGGCGGCGGCAGCGCTCCGTCGACGGTCGACGCGGACCGGGCGAGCTCGTCGAGCCAGATCGCGGTCTTCGTCGCGTGGCTCCGCGAGGGCGCGACGCCCCGGGACGCGAGGAAGCGGGTGACCTCTTCCGCCACCTCGGCGGCCGATTCGGGAAGGCACTTGGTCGAGAACTCGACCAGCTCGCGGCCGCTCGGGTAGCGGCAGTGCTCCAAGTGGGCGCGCGCGGCCCGGAAGCGACTGCCGGGCACCCCGACGCGGCTCACCCGCAACGGGCCGTGCACCACGAGCGTGGTGGCGAGCGCCTCGGGCGACAGGGACTCGGCGGCCGTACGCATCCACTCCTCCTGCTCGGGGCTGAGGAGCTCGTGGGGGAACGCCGTCCCGTCCGCGACCGCCTCCGCGAGCGAGGCGTCGACGTCGCGGCGCAGCTCGACCGTGTGCCACACCGCGCCGGGCAGCACGTCGAACTCGACGCGCGCCCCGGGCGGCTGCGGCCGGTGCGCCGTGCCGTGGCGGCGCCGCGCCCGGACGGTGAGATCGTGGCGTCCGCGGGCCCGCCGTCGCAGGCGCATCTCCACCCCGGAGCGGGCGAAGTCCAGGTCGGGGGTGTCGAGGAGGTAGACGCGGCGGAGGCGCCAGCGGGTCGTGGAACGGCCGGTCAGAGCCTCGGCGGCCGCCTCGGGGCCGGGACCGAGCAGGATCTTGACCTCGACGCTGTCCACGCCCTCGTCGACGATGCGCTGCCAGTCGTCGGACCGTGGTGACGGGAACACCCGGACCGGTTGCGCGCGACGACCCATCACACCCCCCTGCGTTCGAGACCCGCGAGAACCCGTCCCCGACACGGGCGTCGCGCTGGGGGCCACGCCGGGATCGACCGCCGCGAATGGCCCTGCCGTCCTTGGCTCGAACGGCGAGAACGGGCTGATCACCGTGTGAGGGCAGCCCGACTCAGGTCATCCTAACCCAGCGTCCCCGCGAGGGGACGACGTTGCGGCGCGGCGCCCCACGAGTGCCAGCAGTTCGTCGCGCGGCGCCGGACCGCGCGGCCGGACGGCCGCAGCGAACAGCCCCGGTCCGGTGAGCATGATCGGGTCGGTGCGGATGTAGGCGAGGGCGACATCGACACAGGCGGCGTCGAGCTCCTCGTCCAGGCCCGCGCCCCGCGCGAGGTCCCACTCGTGCACGGTGAGGTCCACGAGCATCTGG
>NZ_DASXJS010000207.1:0-12024 GCF_036497245.1 Actinomycetospora sp.
CCCGAGGTGAGGGCGACGAGCCCGGCGCCGAGGATCTCCTCGCGCTGGGAGTCGTCGAGGAACGCGAGCATGCACTTGCCCGAGCTGCCGGCGTGCAGCGGGAACCGGCGGCCCAGCTCGACGGTCATCTTGATCTCGTGGGTGCCGACGACCTGGTCGAGGTAGACCCGGCCGCGCGGCACCGGGGTGGAGAGCGTGACGGTCTCGTGGGTCGCGTCGCGCAGTTCGCGCAGCAGCGGCAGCGCGGCCACCCGCAGGTCCGACTCGCGCAGCGCCCGCGCCCCGATCGCGGCCGCGGCAGGCCCGAGCCGGTACTCGCGGCTGACCGGGTCGAGCGCGACCATCCCGCGCCCCACCAGCGACACCAGGATCCGGTGCACGACGGCCTTGGAGAGCTCCAGCTCGCGGGCGATCCGGGAGACCCCGAGCGTCGAGGGTCCGTCCACGAAGAGCAGCAGCACGTCCGCCACCCGGGACGTGCCCTCCGTGCCGCCACCCATCTCGGCCACCGTCGACCTCCTCGGCTCGTTCGTACCGTTGACCGAAACGCAGGGTGACCCGCGGGGCCGTCGGGCGTCAAGCATCGCCCCTGCACCGTTGCACTCGACGCGTGGAGCTGCTCAGATGTCGACCAGGCGCCTCGACCGGGCGTTTCTCCCAGCGGAACGGCGAGGCGAATGGCGGACGTCGACCTGCTCGTCGCGGGCGCAGGCGGTGGTCTGGCCGGGGCACTGCGCGCGGCGCAGGCGGGCTGCGACGTCGTCGTCGCCGAGGCGAACCCGCACTACCGGCGCGGCAACAACACCGCGATGTCGACCGCGATGATCCCGGGGCCCGGCAGCCGCTGGCAGCGCGCCGCGGGCATCGAGGACTCGCCGGAGCGCTTCCTCGCCGACGTCGCCGCGAAGACCCACGGCGAGGCCGACCCCGCCGTCGCCGGCACCCTCGCCCGCCTCGGCGCCGAGCTCGTGGAGTGGCTCGCCGACCGGGTCGGGCTGCCGATCGAGCTCGCCGACGTCGACTACCCCGGCCACTCGGTGCACCGCGTCCACACCGTCCCCGGCCGGCACGGCTCGGCGCTGCTGCGCGGGCTCGCCGACGCCGCGGAGGCCGACCCGCGGATCGACCTGCTCGTCCCGGCGCGGCTGGTCGGGCTGGAGCGCTCGACCGACGGGGGCTGGCGGGCGCGGCTGCGCCGACCCGACGGCGACGAGGAGGACCTGACCGCGCGCGGCGTCCTGCTCGCGACCAGCGGCTACGGCGCCGAGGCCGACCTCGTCGCCACCCATCTCCCCGAGATCGCCGACGCCGCCTATCACGGCAGCGAGTACGCGACCGGCGACGCGCTCCGGCTCGCGGGCGCCCTCGGCGGCGCGGCGAGCACCCTCGACGCCTACCAGGGCCACGCCGGGCTCTCGGCCGCCGCGCGGACGCTGGTGACCTGGACGACGGTGATGGCGGGCGCCGTCGTCGTCGACGCGGACGGGAGGCGCTTCGGCGACGAGACCGTCGGCTACTCCGAGTACGCCGCGATGCTCGCCGCCCGGCCCGGGGCGCGCGGCTGGGTCGTGCTCGACGCCCGCATCGACGCCGCGACCCAGGGGTTCCTCGACTACCGCGACGTCGTCGCCGCGGGAGCGCTGCGCTGGGCGGACACCCTCGAGGAGCTTGCGGCCCGGATCGGGGTCGACCCCGCGGTCCTGGGCGCGGAACTGGCCGACGCGGCCGCCGTCGCGCGCGGGGAGACGGTGGTGGACCGGGTCGGGCGGCGCCGGGTCGCGGCCGCGCTCGAGCCGCCGTTCGCCGCCGTCGAGATAGTCCCGGCGCTCTTCCACACCCAGGGCGGGCTCGCCGTCGACGAGCACGCCCGGGTCCTCGACGCCGCGAACCCCGCCGGGCGTCCCCTCGGTGGCCTCTTCGCCTCGGGCGGCGCGGCGGTCGGGATGTCCGGCCACGGCGCCGCCGGCTACCTGGCGGGCAACGGCCTGCTGCCCGCGCTCGGCCTGGCCTACCGGGCCGCCGAGCACCTCTCGTCCGTGCTGTCGGAGAAGGAGATCCCCGCATGAGCCACGACCTCGTCGTCCGCAACGTCCGCGTGGTGCGGCCGGGGACGCAGGAGTCCCCGCTCGCCGACATCGCGGTCGACGGCGGGCGCATCACCGCGGTCGGTCCCGACCTCGGCACCGACGCCGCCGAGGTGCACGACGGGCGCGGGCAGCTCGCCTTCCCCGGAGTCGTCGACGCCCACCAGCACTGGGGCATCTACAACCCGCTCTCCGATGACACCGGCACCGAGAGCCGGGCCTGCGCGCAGGGCGGGGTCACCACCTCGCTGACCTACATGCGCACCGGGCAGTACTACCTCAACAAGGGTGGCTCGTACGCCGACGTGTTCCCCGAGGTGCTCGCCGCGTCGGAGGGGCGCTCGCACGTCGACTACGCCTTCCACCTCGCCCCGATGCAGGCGAGCCACATCGACGAGATCCCGATGCTCGTCGACGAGCACGGTGTGACGTCGTTCAAGATCTTCATGTTCTACGGCAGCCACGGGCTGCACGGGCGCTCGAACGCCCAGAACGACTTCCTCATGATCCCCGAGGGCGAGCGCTACGACATCGCGCACTTCGAGTTCGTCATGCGCGGCATCCAGCGGGTCCGCGAGCAGCGCCCGGACATCGCCGAGGCGATCTCGCTGTCGCTGCACTGCGAGACCGCCGAGATCATGACCGCGTACACGAAGATCGTCGAGCAGGAGGGGACGCTGTCCGGGCTCGAGGCCTACAGCGCCTCCCGGCCGCCGCACTCCGAGGGGCTCGCGGTCACCATCGCGTCCTACCTGGCCCACGAGACCGGGCTGCCGACGATCAATCTGCTGCACCTGTCGTCGGCGAAGGCGCTCGAGGCCGCGATGCTGATGGCCGCGACGTTCCCGCACGTCGACTTCCGCCGGGAGGTCACCGTCGGGCACCTGCTCGCCGACGTGCACACCGCTGACGGCATCGGCGGCAAGGTCAACCCGCCGTTGCGCCCGCGTGAGGACGTCGAGGCGCTGTGGCGCCACCTGCTCGCCGGCGACGTGTCCTGGGTGGTCTCGGACCACGCGTGCTGCAAGGAGGCGACGAAGTTCGGGGACGATCACGACGACGTCTTCGCCGCCAAGTCCGGGTTCGGCGGCACCGAGTACCTGCTGCCCGGGCTGGTGGGGGAGGGGCTCAAGCGGGGCCTCGCGCTGCCGCGGATCGCCGAACTGGTCTCGACCAACCCCGCGCGGCGCTTCGGGCTCGGTACCAAGGGCGATCTCGCGCCCGGCTTCGACGCCGACATCGCGATCGTCGACCCCGACACCTCGTGGACCGTCGACCCGGCCGCCTCCGAGTCGACCCAGGAGTACAGCCCGTTCCGCGGGCTGGAGATCGGCTCGACGGTGACGCGGACGTTCCTGCGCGGTCGGACGGTGTTCGCCGACGGGGCCGTCGTCGGGGGGCCCGCGGGGCGGTACGTGAGGCGACCCTCGTAGGTGCGCTGCGCGCTCGTGAGCACTACATGGGGCTATAGCCCCCTTGAGTGCTCACCAGGCCGGAGGCCACCTAGCACCAGGTCCAGCAGCCGGCCCACGCGCGCACGGTCGTCGGACCCCTGGGTCGCGACGAAGATGCCAACCAGCATCGTGACGACGTCGTCGGCCTCGACGTCGCCACGCAACGATCCGTCCGTCGCGCCCGCGGTGAGGAACGTCCCGACGGCGTCGCCGATCGACTCACGGGGGGCGGCCACCGTGCCGTCGGCGACCATCGCCCGGAACGTGTCGGCCATGCCGCGCTTGGTGGTCACGAACTCGGCGTAGCGGTCCATCCAGGCGCGCAGCGCGACGGCGGGCTCGTGCGCGGCGAGCAGGCCGTCGACGCTCGCGCACACCGCGGTCAGCTCGGTGCGGTAGACCGCCTCGACGAGCGCCTCGCGGGTCGGGAAGTGCCGGTACAGCGTGCCGATGCCCACCCCGGCGTCGCGGGCGATCTTCTCGAGGGTCGGGTCGTCCCCGGCGGCGAAGCCCGCGGTGGCGGCGTGCAGCAGGGCGTCCCGGTTGCGGCGGGCGTCGGCGCGCAGCGGGGGAGACGGATCAGCCATGAAAACGGAGGCACCTCCGGTTCTGTGCTAGCGTCGGGCCCGTGAGCGGAGGGACCTCCGTTTACCGCGGCCAGTCTGCCACCGTGCGAGGGGAACCACCATGACCAGCCCGTCCAGCACCTCCGACATGGCTACCCGCCCGCACCCTGGCGGCCTCGCGACCCTCGCCGGCCGGTCCGTGGCCCGGGTCGGCTACGGCGCCATGCAGCTGCGCTGGGCCGAGCACGACGACGAGCCGGTCGCCGTCCTGCGCCGCGCGGTCGAGCTGGGCGTCGACCACGTCGACACCGCCGAGTTCTACGGGCACGGCGTGGTCAACGGCCGCATCCGGAAGGCCCTCGCGCCCTACCCGGAGCACGTCGTGCTGGTCAGCAAGGTCGGCGCCACGCCGAACCCGGGCGGCGAGATCGAGCTGCGGCTCGCCCAGCGCCCCGAGGACCTGCGCGCCCAGGTGGAGGACAACCTGCGCTCCCTCGGGACCGACCGCGTCGACGTCGTCAACCTGCGCCGCGCCGACGTCGCGCCGGGGCTGGTCGCCGAGGGCGATCAGATCGTCGACCTCGACGACCAGCTCGCCACGATGGTCGCGCTGCGCGACGCGGGCAAGATCGGCGCGATCGGGCTCTCGCACGTCTCGGCCGAGCAGCTGCGCCACGCCCTGCCCGCCGGGATCGTGTGCGTGCAGAACGCCTACAGCCTCGTCGACCGCAGCAGCGAGCCGGTGCTCGAGCTGTGCCGCGAGCAGGGCATCGCGTGGGCGCCGTACTTCCCGCTGGGCGGCGGGTGGCCCGGGATGCGCCAGGTCACGGACCTGCCCGGCGTCGTCGCCGTCGCCGGGCGGCTCGGGGTGACGCCCTCGCAGGTCGGGCTCGCCTGGGAGCTCGCGCGGTCCCCGCAGGCCCTGCTCATCCCGGGCACGCGCAGCGTCGCGCACCTGGAGCAGAACCTCGCCGCGGGCGACGTCGTGCTCGACGACGAGGCGCTGGTCACCCTGGAAGGGTGAGACTGTCGAATCGCGGGGGGCGGTGACGACACCCGGGTGACACCGACCTCCAGGAGAACCCCGTGACGACCTTCGTCCTCGTCCATGGCGCGTCCTCCGACCACCGCTACTGGTCCCGGGTGGCGCCGCTGCTCGTCGCGTCCGGGCACGACGTCGTCGCCCCCGACCTCCCGCTGGCCGACGACACCGCCGGCTTCGCCCAGTACGCCGACGCCGTCGTGAAGGCGGTGGGAACGCGGGGACCGGTGGTGCTCGTCGGCCAGTCGATGGGCGCGTTCACGGTGCCGCTGGCGGCCCGCCGGATCCCGACGAAGCTGCTGATCCTGCTCGCGCCGATGGTCCCGATGCCGGGCGAGACGGCCGGGGCCTGGTGGACCACGACCGGGCACCGGGCGGCCGTCGAGGCGCACGCCGCCGAGCTGGGGCTGGATCCGGCGCGGCTCGACCCGGTCGGCGATCCGTGGACGACGTTCTTCCACGACCTGTCCCCGGACCTCGTCGCCGAGCTGGAGTCCGCGGGTGCGCCGGTCCAGTCGGGGGCGGTGTTCGGGCTGCCGTACCCGCTGGAGCGCTGGCCGGACGTCCCGACCCGCGTGGTCGCGGCGCGCGACGACCGGCTGTTCCCGCTGCCGTTCGTGCGTCGGCTCGCCTCCGAGCGGCTCCGGGTGCAGACCGAGGTCGTCCCGGGCGGGCATCTCGTGGCGCTCGGCCACCCCCAGGAGGTGGCGACGACGCTGCTGCGCCTGGCCGGGGAGATCGGTTCCGGCTGAGGCGTGCGACGGTGGGGGGCGTGGCTGCTCCGGACACCGATCAGAACGAGGTCGCGCGGGCGCGGGAGCTGATCGCGGGAGCGCGGTCGGTCGTGGCGCTCACCGGGGCCGGCGTCTCCACCGACTCCGGCATCCCGGACTTCCGCGGGCCCCAGGGCGTGTGGACGCTGAACCCCGCGGCCGAGCGGATCTGGACCTTCGAGCACTACCGCGACGACCCCGAGGTGCGGCGCACCGCGTGGCAGGAGCGGCTCGAGCACCCGATGTGGTCGGCGACGCCGGGCCGGGCCCACGACGCGCTCGTCACCCTGGAGCGCTCCGGGAAGCTGCGGGCGCTGCTGACCCAGAACATCGACGAGCTGCACCAGGCGGCGGGGTCCTCGCCCGACCGCGTGCTCGAACTGCACGGCACCAACCACCACACGGTGTGCCTGGGCTGCGGTGCCGTCGCGCCGATGGCCGAGGCGCTCGACCGGGTGCGCGGGGGCGAGGACGACCCGCCGTGCGCCCGCTGCGGCGGCGTGCTCAAGGCGACGACGATCATGTTCGGCGAGAACCTCGACATGGACGTGATCACGCGGGCGCGGGAGGCGGCGCTCGGGTGCGACGTCTTCCTCGCCGTCGGGACCTCGCTGGGCGTGCACCCCGCGGCCGGGCTGGTCGACGTCGCGCGGATGGCCGACGCCGAGGTGATCATCGTCAACGCGGAGCCGACGCCGTACGACCGCGTCGCGAGCGTCGTGCTCCGCGGCGGGATCTCCGAGGTCCTCCCCGCGATCGTGGGGTGAGCCGTGAGGGCGCCGACTTGCGCTGGAGTGCACTCGAAGTCGTAGCGTTCTCGCCGTGCCTGGATCGATCTTGGGAACGGCCGTCCGCCGCGTCGAGGACCCGGAGCTCATCCGTGGTCAGGGAACCTACGTCGACAACATCGTCCCGGTCGGAGCCCTGCACGTGGTCTTCGTCCGCTCCCCGCTCGCGCACGCGCGCCTCGAGGGCGTTGACGTCGCCAAGGCCCGCGAAGCACCCGGCGTCGTCGCCGTCCTGACCGCCGAGGACCTCGCCGACGTCCCTGACCACCGCCCCTTCATGGTGCTCAACGACGCCTGCGCGCGGCCGCTGCTCGCACGCGGGAAGGTGCGCTTCGTCGGCGACATGGTCGCGGCCGTCGTCGCCACCACCCGCGCCGACGCCGTGGACGCCGCGGAGCTCGTCGAGGTCGACTACGACCCGCTCGGCGCCGTCGTCGATCCCGAGGCCGCCCTGTCCGGCGGCGCCCCGCTGCAGTTCGAGGAGCTCGGCTCCAACCTGGCCGCCGGCGTTCGCGACCCCGACGACGTCCGCCCGCTCGACGGCGCCGACGTCGTCGTCCGCGCCCGGATCGTGAACCAGCGCCTCGCCGTCGCGCCGATGGAGGGGAACGCGGTCACCGCGACGCCGGGCGGGCCCGGGGAGCCCTACGACATGACCGTCCACGTCTCCACGCAGATGCCGCACGGCCTGCGCGGCCAGGTCGCGGCCCAGTGGGGCTGGGACCCCGAGCGGGTGCGCGTCGTGGCCCCGCACGTCGGCGGCGGGTTCGGCGGCAAGGCCGGGATGGCGCCCGAGCACGCCGTCGTCATCGAGACCGCGCGGCGGCTCGGACGTCCCGTGACCTGGACCGAGACCCGCTCGGAGAACCTCACCGCGATGCCGCACGGGCGCGGGCAGGTGCAGTACGGCGAACTCGGGCTGCGGCGCGACGGGACGATCGTCGGGCTCCGGGCCCGGGTGGTCGGCGACGCCGGGGCGTACGCCGGCTTCGGCGGCGCGCTCGCCCTCGGCCCGACCCGCAACATGGCCCAGGGCGTCTACCGCATCCCGACGATCGCCTACGACGCCGCGGCCGCGCTCACCACGACGACGCCGATGGGCGCCTTCCGCGGCGCGGGCCGGCCCGAGGCCGCCGCGATGCTGGAGCGGCTCATGGACATGGCCGCGGTCGAGCTCGACCTCGACCCGGCGGAGCTGCGCCGGCGGAACTTCCTCGCGCCCGAGGAGTTCCCGCTGACCACGGTCACCGGCTCGCTCTACGACTCCGGCGAGTACGCGAAGTCGCTCGACAAGGCGTTGGAGCTCGCCGGTTACGCCGACCTGCGCCGTGAGCAGGCCGCCCGCCGCGAGCGCGGCGACCGCGTGGTCCTCGGCATCGGCCTCGCGGTCTACGTCGAGGTCACCGCAGGCGGCGCCGCCCAGGAGTACGGGAAGGTGACCGTCGACGACGACGGCGGGGCCACGGTCGCCGTCGGGACCTCCGCTCACGGGCAGGGGCACGCGACGTCGTTCGCGATGATCGTCGCCGACCGGCTCGGCATCCCGATGGAGCAGGTGCGCTTCGTCCAGTCGGACACCGCGGCCGTGCCGCACGGCGGCGGGACCGGCGGCTCGCGGTCGCTGCAGCTCGCCGGTTCCAGCGTCCTGGTCGCCGCGGACACCGTGCTGGAGCGGGCCCGCGAGGTGGTGGCCTCGGCGCTGGAAGCCTCGCCGGAGGACGTCGTGGTCACCGACGACGGCGCGCTCGGGATCGCGGGCGTGCCGGACCGGTCGCTGACCTGGCGCGAGGTCGCGGCCGCCGCGCACGAGCAGGGGGTCTCGCTCGCCGAGGCCCGCGACGAGTCCCAGCCCGGCGCCACCTACCCGTTCGGCGCGCACGTCTCCGTCGTCGAGGTCGACCTGGACACCGGGCGGGTCGTCCCGCTGCGCCACGTCGCGGTCGACGACTGCGGCCGGGTGCTCAACCCGACGCTCGTCGCGGGCCAGCAGCACGGCGGGCTCGCGCAGGGCATCTCGCAGGCGCTGTGGGAGGGCTTCTCCTACGACGAGGACGGCAACCCGACGACCGGCTCGTTCGCGGCCTACCTGCTGCCCACCGCCGTCGAGCTGCCGACCTTCGAGGCCGCGAGCACCGAGACCCCGACGCCGTACAACCCGCTCGGCGCGAAGGGCATCGGGGAGGCCGCGACGGTCGGGTCCACCCCCGCGGTGCAGAACGCCGTCGTCGACGCGCTCGCCCCGCTCGGCATCCGCCACCTCGACATGCCGCTGACCCCGGACCGGGTGTGGCGCGCGGTGCGCGACGCCGAGGCAGGCACCGTCGCCGACCCGTGGACCGAGCCCCCGTCGTTCTTCGCGGACCTCCCGGTGCGCGGGGCGTCCGCGGATCCGGAGGCGGCCTCGGTCGACGTGTAGGTGGCCTTCGGCCTGGTGAGCACTCAATGTCGCGATAGCCCCGTTCAGTGCTCACGAGCCGGAGGCACCTTGGTGTAGATGGAGGGTGCGGACGCGGCTCCCGGGGAGCACCATGCCCGTCGTGATCAGCCACGGGTGGTGGGGACGGCTCGCGCCGGTGCTCGTCGGGGCCGTGATCCTGGCGGGGTGCTCGTCGGGGTCGTCGGGAGGGACCGCGGCGGGGTCCTCGGAAGGTCCGGCCGCTCCGCCCGCGCCGGCACCGGCCACGGTCGCGCCGTACCCGGCCCCGTCGGTGCCCGCCTCGGGTGCGGGGCTCGTCCTGCCGCCGGTGGCCGGGGCACCGGCTCCACCGCCCGCGCCGAGCGGCGGGGTGCGGCCCGGCGCCGACTGGACGACCTACCACGGTGACGCCACCCGGACCGGCTACGTCGCCGCCGGTCCCGACCCCGCCAACCCGGCGCTGGCTTGGCAGACCCCGCTCGACGGCGCGGTGTACGGCAGCCCGGTGGTGGTCGCGGGCGAGGTGGTGGCCGCGACGGAGGGCGGGTCGGTCTACGGCCTCGACGCGGTGACCGGTGCCATCCGCTGGCGCAGCCACCTCGCCGATTCGCTGCCGGGCTCCGCGCTGCCCTGCGGCAACATCGACCCGATCGGCATCACGGGCTCGCCCGCGGTCGACCCCGGTACCGGCCAGGTGTTCGTCGCGACCACCGAGGCCGGCGTGCACCACCAGCTCTACGGCCTCGACCCGGCGACCGGAGGGGTCCGCAGCAAGCGCGACGCCGACGTGCCCGGCGTGGACCCCGCCACCCACCTGCAGCGCGGCGCCCTGCTCGTCTCCGGCGGGACGGTCTACGTCCCCTACGGCGGCAACTACGGCGACTGCGGGCAGTACCGCGGCAGCATCGTCGGGCTCCCGACGACGGGCACCGGTGCCGCCCGGACGTTCATCGTCCCGACCTCGCGCGAGGCGGGCATGTGGGCCGCGTCCGGGCCCGCCGCCCTGCCCAACGGCGACCTCGTCGTCACCACCGGCAACGGCGAGGCGACCTCCGGCGACTGGGACCACAGCGACTCGGTCCTGCGCCTGACGTCCGGGCTGGCCCTCGTCGACGGCTTCGCCCCGGTCGGGTGGGCGGAGGAGAACTCCGTCGACGCCGACCTCGGCTCCATGGGCCCGGTGCTGCTGCCCGGCACCCACACCGTGCTCGCGGCGGGGAAGGGCGGCGGGGTGTTCCTCGTCGACCTCGCGGCGATGGGCGGGGTCGGCGGGCAGAAGGGCGAGCTCACCGGCTGCGAGGCGTACGGCGGCGGTGCGGCCGCCCCGGTGCAGGGTGGCGGCACCGTGGCCTACCTGCCCTGTTCGTCCGGCCTGCTGCAGGTCCGGGTGGGCACGAACGGCGCGCTGAGCAAGGGGTGGCAGGCGCCGTCACAGGTCCAGGGGTCGCCGCTGATCGTCGGGACGACGGTGTGGTCGCTGCAGCAGGACGGTGCCCTCATCGGGCTCGACGCGGCGACCGGGGTGGAGCGGGCGAGGGTGTCGGTCGGGGACGCGACCCGCTTCGCCACCCCGGCGCTGAGCGGGAACGCGCTGTTCCTGCCCACCAGCCGCGGGGTGTCGGCGGTGCGCATAGGTGCCTCCGGCACGTGAGCACTTTCTGGTGCTATAGCACCGGAAAGTGCTCACGTGCGGAGCACCTCGCGCAGCTCGCTGAACAGTTCCGCCCGGCTCTCCGACCCGAGCCGGCGACGGATCCGGGACACGTGGTGCTCCACCGTCTTGGCCGAGAGGAAGAGCCGGGTCGCGATCTCGCGGTAGGTCAGCCCCTCGAGGACCAGCGCCGCGATGTCGTGCTCCCGCTCGGTCAGCGCAGCGGCCCCCGCGCGGCGGGCGTGGACGCTCGCGGTGGCGCGGGAGGCCTCGACGTCGGGCGCCGGTGCGGACGCCGCCGCGATGGGGGCCCGGCCCGCCTGCAGCGTCCGCGCGCAGGAGAGGAGGGCGGCCGAGTCGGCGCGGTCGGTGGTGCGGATCGCGGCCTCGCCTGCCATGCGGGTGCCGTCCCACCCGAGACCGACCGCGCGCAGCCCGGCCGCGGCCTGCGCGACCTCCTCGGCATCGACGTCGCCGTCGAGCACCGCGAGCCAGACGCGGGCGGCGCGGGCGGGCGCGGTAGCGCGGTCGTTGGTCGTGGCGGCGGCCTCGAGCGCCGCGGCGTGGGCCTCGGCGGCGGTGCCCTCGCCCGACGTGATCGCCGCGTGCAGGCCGGCCCAGTGCCACGAGGTGCCCCACGACGCGGGACCCCCGAGGGCGTCGAGCAGCGTCGTGGCCTCGGCGAGGTGCGGCTCCACCCAGCGGGTCTCGCCGAGCCGGGCCGCGGCGATCGCCAGCTCGCCGACCGGCAGCAGGCAGTACAGATCCACGGGATGGCGCAGCAGGGCCTGGCGGGCACGGGACCACAGCTCGAGCAGGCCGCGGGTGTCCCCGGCGCGGCGGGCGAGGGCGACCTCGAGCGCGACGGCCGTCAGCTCGTCGCGGGGCTCGGCGGCGCGCGCGAGGTCGGAGGTGGCGGCCAGCGCCGTCCGCGCGGCCTCCTCGTCGTCACGCATCAGGGCGGCCCACCCGCGCAGCAGGAGGTGGCGGCGACGCAGGGCCGGTCCGCCGAGGTCGGCGTCGACGGCGAGGTCGAGCAGCGGGTCGGCGAGCTCCGGCTCCCCGCGGTGCAGCGCGAGCAGGGCGCCCAGCGCGGCGGGGGAGTCGCCCATCGGGGAGCGCTCCACCGCCGAGGCGAGCGCGGTCGTCGCGCGGACGAGCAGCGAGAGCGCCGTACCCGCGGAGCCGTCGACCGACGCGAGGAGCCCCTGCGCGGTGAGCGCGTCCGCGGTGTCGCGCAGGCCGGGCAG